>JAPLCY010000205.1:0-1868 GCA_026391995.1 Candidatus Auribacterota bacterium | reverse complement strand
ACTACACGGGCGAGTCCCTTGAGGTCTGCCTGATATTCGTCCCTGAGGAATGAGGCCGCTCAGTCGCCCCGCCGCAATATAATTGCAGCGCACGCTGTAGCGCACACTTCAGTGTGCGGCCGCGGCGACGGCGTCACTATCGTTCGCTACGAAACACCTTGCGCAGTTTTATATTTATTCAACGCCCGCAAGAATGTACAATTATCCGCTCGGTTTGAAAAATAATTGCAGCGCGTACTGTAGCGCACAATAATGCCGCACACTGAAGCGTGCGCTACAGCGCTAACGTGTGTATCCCCCGACGTGATGTTGCGGGAGATGAGGATCGCGATGAAGCGTGTTCGTTTTTGCCTGTACGTTGCCGCGGCTCTGCTGTTGAGCGCCAACGCATCCCTCGCCGAGGTGAGGATCACCGTGTCGAAGAAGTTTGCCCGGAAGACGGTGATCGCCATCCCCTCCTTCGAGCAGAAGGGCGCGGCGGGGGGCACCCTGTCAAAGTCCCTGGCGGAACAGCTCAAGAGTGACCTCGACTCCTCGGGCTACTTCGAAACCGTGAAGAAGCAGCAGTTCGTGGATGAAACCGACCGTGACGACCGGCGCGCGGGACGAATCAACCTCAAGGAGTGGGCCACGCTCCGGGCCGAGATGCTGGTGAAGGCAAACTGCGAGATGCGCGGCACATCGCTCGCCATGGCCTGCCGCCTTTACTCCATGACCAACGGGAAGAGCCTCTTCGCCCAGGGCTACACCGGCGATGCCGCCTCCGCCGTTACCATGGTGCACCGGATGGCCAACGACATCATCAAGGCGGTGACGGGCGAGGTCGGGCTCGCGGGATCCGTGATCGCTTTTGCCTCGGACATGAGCGGGCGCAAGCAGATATACACGATGGAGCTCGGCGGCACCAGCTACCGCCAGGTCACGAGCGGGAAGGATATCTCACTCTTCCCCGCGTGGACGCCCGATGCGCGAAGCCTGCTCTTCACCTCTTACATCCGCGGATTCCCGGAGATATTCATGCTCGACCTTGCGACGAGGAATGCCCGCCCGCTCGCGTCGTTCCCTGGATTGAACGCCTTCGCCGACGTCTCCCCCGACGGCCGTGAGATCCTGCTCACCCTCAGCAAGGCGGGGAACCCCGAGCTCTACCGGATGAGCCTGGCCTCGGGGACTCTGACGCGCCTCACCCGGACCACCGCCGTCGAAGCGTCCCCCTGCTGGTCGCCGGACGGTTCGAAGATCGCTTTCGTTTCGGACACGAACGGCTCGCCCCAGATCTACACCATGGACTCGTGGGGGAAGACCGCGCCGCAGCGCGTCACCCGCAGGGGCAGCTATAATACAAAACCCGCGTGGTCCCCCGACGGAGACCTCATCTCCTATTGCGCCCGCGAGGGGGGGAGCTTCGAGATACGGCTGGTGAATCTGAAGACCGGCGTCGAGAGCGCGCTGCCCAAATCGGGGAGCGACGAGGAGCCGTCATGGGCCCCCGACGGCCGGCACATCGTCTACAGCGTCGAGCGCGGCCGGAAGCGCGACCTGTACATCATGGATGTCTACGAACAGGCGCCCACGCAGATCACGCACGGCAAGGGAAACTTCTCAAGCCCCGCCTGGTCGCCGAAGTAACCTTCCGTAACTGACCTCATTGCTTATTCGCTTGTAAAGCAGCATCATTATGTTATTATGCCTGATATTCGGACGATTATCTTTCAGCCATGCCAAAATCAAAAGTCTCGCAAAAAGGTAAGGCCACGCGGGCGCGGGCGGCCCCGGGCGGCAAAACGAAAACTCCCCGTGAACTCGGCGAAAACGGGATGGAGCTTCACCAGGAGGAGATCGCCTACCAGATGGCGCTCCGCCAGCGG
>JAPLCY010000282.1 GCA_026391995.1 Candidatus Auribacterota bacterium | reverse complement strand
GTAGAGGAATGGGTGGAGCCCAGCCCGGTGATATTCAATTGAATAGGAAAGGAATACCAGCGGCGTGTAGAGCACCGTGTAGTCCGCGGCGCGAAATATACGCCCGATAGAAGCCCACGAGAGCTCTGTAATCAGTGGATTACGATAGACGTATCGGTCATCATCGTAATTGACGAAACCGTTCCTGAGTGACGGGAGGAAGGCAAGCGCGACTATGATTGCAGTAATGAACAGGGATATAACGATTACCCCGGAGCGCAGCGACATGCGGTACCATAGCCTCCAGCAATTCTCAGATGAACCGGGATCGATCCTCCTTGAGGGAACAAGGCTCTATCCCGATGGCGCCATACCGTGAGAATAAGTAGATCGCCAGCCAGCTTCCCCTTGCTCTGTATTGAGTAAAAACTCACCGCAAATAATAGCATGTTTTAAAAAGCCCGTCCCACCCTGATAAAATTGAGTATACATTACAAGAAGCCCTGCCAAAGTCAGTTGCAAAGAAGGCTTTCGGGTATTGACTCATGGGGAGTGAAATATAACCCCATGCCTTACCGGCCGCTTAGTGGGCACAGAAGTTGCGGCGAGATTCTAACTTATTTTGCCCTTACTTAATGGGGGGTATTACACATTCGAGGATGCCATTATCGGCGCCAGCTCATCCATGCATCTGGTATAATATTTCAGCCGTGAAAAGCCACGCCAAGAGTATGCTCAATACTTATCTTACCCATACAGTGCGCAGGATGCGCTACTCTGTCTCCGACGCTTTCGACTTTATTGCAGGGAGAAGGGGGGAGTTAATCCCTCCCCGGAGGCTGTACTTTCTTGCCGGGGATAGCGATCGTGCGGCATATAAGAAGATAGGCGAGGCATTTCTGGGCTACTTCAAAGATCTCGCAGGATTGAAGCCCGATGAGAAGGTGCTGGAGGTCGGATGCGGCACCGGCCGAATGGCGTCGGCGCTGACACAGTATCTGAGCCGACATGGCATCTACCGTGGATTTGATATTGTGCCCCGCTGGGTTAAATGGTGTCAGAAAAACATCACACCCAGGTATCCGAATTTTACATTCGACCTCGCTGATATCTACAACAAATATTATCATCCAGCCGGGAGGCGGACGGCATCCGGATATATTTTCCCCTATTTAAACGGGTATTTCGATTTCGTATTCCTTACATCGGTGTTCACCCACATGCTCCCGTCGGATATGGAGCATTATATCAGCGAGATCGGGCGTGTGCTGCGGAAGGGAAGGAGGTGCTGTATAACCTTCTTCCTGCTGAACGACGAGGCGCGTCGATACTGCCGCGAGGGCGGCAGCATATTTAACTTCACTCATGAGTGTGGGAACTACTATACCGCAAGTCCCGGGACCCCTGAGGCATCTATCGCATACAACGAGGAATTCATTGTGGAGCTGTACAGGAAGCGCGGCCTGGATATCGCGTACCCGATAAGGTACGGCTCATGGTGCGGCAGACCTTCCTCGCTGAGCTACCAGGATATCATCGTCGCCGCCAAGAAGTGAACACCCTCGCTGGCGGAGGGCGCCGCGCCGGGTTCCTGCCATTCGGCCCCGGGCGGCCGCTCATACCCAGAGCTGCCTGTCCAAAACCCGGTACTGGATGGCCTCGGAGACGTGCTCCGGGAGGATGGCGTCGCTCGCCTCCAAGTCCGCGATCGTCCTAGCGACCTTGAGCACGCGGTCGTAGGCTCGCGCCGAGAGACCCAGCTCGGTGATCGCCATTTTCAGAAGCTCCTGTCCTTCCGCGTCGAGGCGACAGTGCGCACGGATCTGGCGATGCGTCATCGCGGCGTTAGCGTGGATCCTCTCTCCCGTGAATCTGGCGAGCTGCCGTTCCCGCGCCGCGCCCACGCGCGCGCGAATCGCCCCGGATCCTTCGGCGGGCGCATCGCCAACGAGCTCCCGATATTTCACCGCCGGCACCTCCACGTGGATGTCGATCCGGTCGAGCAGCGGGCCCGATACCTTCGAGAGGTAGCCCTGGATCTGCGACGGCGTGCAGCGGCAGCGCCGGTGCGAGTCGGTGAAGAAACCGCACGGGCACGGGTTCATCGCCGCGGCGAGGAGGAAGCGCGCCGGATAGGTGATCGTGCCGATCGCCCGTGAAATATGCACGCACCCGTCCTCCATCGGCTGCCGCATGAGTTCCAGGACGTTCCGTTTGAACTCGGGGAGTTCGTCGAGGAAGAGCGTGCCGTTGTGTGCGAGGCTCACCTCCCCGGGCCTCGGGTGGGTGCCGCCGCCCACCAATCCCGCATCGGAGACCGAATGATGAGGGCTCCTGAATGGGCGCGCCGCCACGAGCGACATCCCGGGGTCGAGGAGCCCGGCGATGGAGTGGATGGCGGTGGTCTCGAGCGCCTCCTCAAGCGTCATGTCGGGTATGATGGAGGGGATCCGTTTGGCGAGCATCGTCTTGCCGGAGCCAGGCGGGCCGATCATGATGATATTGTGCCCGCCCGCGGCGGCGATCTCCAGGGCCCGCTTGGCGTACGCCTGCCCCTTCACATCGGCGAAGTCAACGGCATAGTGGCGGGACCGGTTGAAGACCTCCCCCGGCTCGATGCTGACCGCGCTGATCGGCTCTTGGCCGTCGATGAACTTGACCAGCGCCGCGAGGCTGTCAACGGGATAGACCTCGATCCCCTTCACGACCGCGGCCTCGGCGACATTGCCTGCGGGCACCACGATCCCGCGCCGCCCCTCCCGTCTCGCGGCGAGGGTGACCGGCAGCACGCCACGGACCGGCCGCACCGAACCGTCGAGGGCGAGCTCGCCCAGGAAAAGAAGCTCCCTGAGGAGGGAATGGCTGATCTGGCCGGCCGCGGCGAGGATTCCCACGGCGATCGGGAGTTCGAAACCGGGGCCTTCCTTCTTGATGTCGGCGGGGGCCAGGTTGACGGTGAGACGGCCATCCGGATAGCTGAAGCCGGAGTTCTGGATGGCGGTCTTGACGCGGTCGCGCGACTCCCTGACCGCGGTATCGGGGAGGCCGACGATCACCACCGCGGGCAGCCCGCCCGACACATCGACCTCGATTTCAACGGTGTATGCATCAACGCCGCGTACGGCTGCTGAGCAGACCCTGGCAAGCATGAGGGCCTCCATTCGCGACCGGGCGTTGTGCCACTATAATGACAAAACCAAGGCGTTTTGTCACCTGTCATCATGCGCTAAATATTGGGGAAAAGTATCTCGGTTTCCTTCTTGTCGAGGTCGGTCACGTTCTTGCGCATGCGGTGGCCGTGCGGATCAATGTCCCACCGCCCGTCGAACCAGGTGGTGCGCATGAGGTACGGGTGTGTCAGGCGAGAGCCTTTCTGCGCGGGGTCATCGTACTCGATGAGATACTTCACCCTCCCCGCGAATGGCGTGACGAGCGACCCCGTCTTCTTGACCTCGGAAGAGAGGATGCTCACGCTGGCATTTCGATATTGCGTATTCGTTTTCAGGTCGTCCCTGGTCGCCTCTATGTAGCGCTCGACCAACGTGTTGAACGCCTCCCGGGCCGTGGCCTCGTCCGGAACGCCCCCTGCGGCGCGCGCAGCGGCCGCCGCGGCAATGCACGCGCAGATCCCCCACCGGATAATCACCTTCACTCATGCCTCCTTTCTCCGTCTCTCCCTCGTGTTGTCCGCTTCAAGC
>JAPLCY010000159.1 GCA_026391995.1 Candidatus Auribacterota bacterium | reverse complement strand
TACGACTTCATCATGAAGCTCGCCGATAAGCACCGGAAGCTGGGCATCCGCACCAACGCCGACACGCCAGAGCAGGTCCGCCACGCGATCGCCTTCGGCGCTGAGGGCATCGGCCTGACGCGGACCGAGCACATGTTTTTCGAGGGTGACCGGATCGACGCGATGCGAGAGATGATTCTCGCCGAGGACAGCGCCGGGCGCCGGGAGGCGCTCGCCAAACTTCTCCCGATGCAGAAAGAGGATTTTAAGGGCATTTTCAGGGTGCTGCGCGGCAAGCCCGCGACAATCCGCACCCTTGACCCTCCCCTTCACGAGTTCCTGCCGCACGGCGACAGGGAGATCGCTGATCTCGCCGGCAAGATGGGGATATCCGAGGAGCGGCTGCGCCGGAAGATCGCGGGTCTCCGCGAGGCGAACCCGATGTTGGGACTCAGGGGATGCCGCCTCGGCATCGCCTATCCCGAGATTACCGAAATGCAGACGCGCGCCATCCTCGAAGCGGCCTGCGAGGTCGCGCGTGAGGGGATCGGGGTCAAGCCCGAAATAATGATCCCGCTCGTCGGGATCGTGGCCGAGCTCGAGAGCCAGAAGGCGGTGGTGGACAGGGTTGCCGGCGAGGTATTCGCGGAGCAGAAGAAGAGGGTGAGCTACTCGGTGGGAACCATGATCGAGCTGCCGCGGGCGGCGATCACCGCCGACAAGATCGCCCGCGTGGCCGAGTTCTTCAGCTATGGGACCAACGACCTCACCCAGACGACATTCGGGATGTCCCGCGACGATGCCGGGCCGTTCCTTGCCCGCTACATCGCGGACAAGATTATCGCGACCGACCCGTTTGAATCGGTTGACCAGGAGGGGGTCGGGTACCTCATGCGGCTGGGTGTCGAGCGCGGGCGCAGCACGCGGCCTGATCTGAAGGTCGGAATCTGCGGCGAGCACGGCGGAGAGCCGGAGTCGGTCAAGTTCTGTCACCGGATCGGGCTTAACTACGTGAGCTGTTCGCCGTTCAGGGTGCCGATTGCCAGGCTCGCGGCTGCGCAGGCGGTGCTGGAGGAGACGCGGTCGGCGGGGGCGCGCGCACGACGCCGCCCGCGGCGTTCGCGATAGTAGTTCCGGAGGGGAAAGATGGTGCCGGGCAAGGATACCATTCAACTCTACCTGAGAGACATCGGCGAGATCGCCCTCCTCACCCGTGAGGAGGAGGTCGCCCTTGCCCGGAAGGCCGCCCGGGGCGATGATCAGGCAAGGCAGCATCTCATCAAGGCGAACCTGAGGCTTGTGGTCAAGATAGCCAAGCGCTACTCGCACTACGGTATGCCGCTCCTGGATCTGGTCGAGGAGGGGAACATCGGCCTGATGAAGGCGGTGAAGAAGTTTGACGTCCGCAGGGGGAACAAGCTCAGCACCTACGCCGCCTGGTGGATCAGGCAGTTCGTCCTCAGGGCGCTTTCCAACCAGGGGAAGCTCATACGCATTCCCGTCTATATGATGGAGAAGATTCAAAAGGTGCGCAAGAAGGAGGCGGAACTCACCCAGCGCTACGGCAGGCCGGTTCAGCCGGGTGAGATCGCGAAGGCGCTGAAGATCCCCGTGGCGAAGGTCAGGCAGTTGATGGAAATGGACAAGAAACCGCGCTCGCTTCATTCGGCCGTTGACGGCGAGGGGGTGCGCGAGCTCATCCATGTCATCGAGGACCCCGATGCCGTGCCGCCGTCGCAGGTGGTGTTCGATGAGATCATGCGCGATAACATCGCTGGCCTCCTCGGTCAATTGAGTGCGCGTATCGTGTTCAGGGATATCACGACCCTTATCAAGGATGCCAGGCTGTTCAGGGGGTCGGTGGACCTGTTGTGCGAGCGGTATCGTGATGCGAGGATAGACGCGGTCGTCTGCATGGAGTCGCGGGGATTCATCTTCGGCGCGGCGATGGCATACGCGCTGGGCGCCGGCGTCGTCCCCGTCCGGAAGAAGGGCAAGCTCCCGTTCAGGACCTACAGCGCCGAGTACGAGCTTGAGTACGGCATCGATGCCCTCGAGGTGCATGTGGACGCCTTCCCCCCGGGGAGCAGGGTGGTCATCGTGGATGACCTGCTCGCAACGGGCGGCACGGCGGCTGCGACGGCGCGCGTGTTGCAGTCCCTGAAAGCCAGGATCGAGGGGATCGCGTTCGTGGTGGAGCTCTCCTTTCTGAACGGCAGGGAGAAACTGAAGGGATACGATGTCTTTTCGCTCGTGCACTACGCGTCGGAGAACGAATGACCCCGGTTCCCTGTCCCCGGAATTTTTAAATTTGGGATTTGGAGTTTGGGATTTACCTGCCTGCCCTGCCTGCCGGCAGGCAGGCGGTAGGCAGGGGATTTTCCCTTGCGCCCGTAGCTCAGAAGGATAGAGCACAAGATTCCTAATCTTGGGGTCGTGGGTTCGACTCCCGCCGGGCGCACCAGAACTACAGCAAAGACGGTCACTGGTCACTAGTTGCTGGATATTGGGACAAAGTGGAGAATGGCGATGGGGAAAGGCATAATTGATTTTCATACGCATTCGCTGCTCAGTGACGGGGAACTGATCCCTTCAGAGCTGGCGGCGAGGGCCCTTGCGAAGGGATACCGTGCGCTGGGTATCGCCGACCACGTCGACGGGTCGAACGCGGATATGGTCATCCCCCACCTGGTCGAGGTCTGTCGCCAATTGAGTAAGGCGCTGGATATCACGGTCGTCGCGGGCGCGGAGCTTACACATGTGCCGCCGGCGCTGATCAGTCCGCTTGCACGGCAGTGCAGGGATCTCGGCGTCGAATACCTTATTGTGCATGGGGAGACGATCGTCGAACCGGTCGCCCCAGGGACGAATGCCGCCGCACTCGATGCCCCGATCGATATCCTCGCGCACCCGGGGTTGATTACGGCCGCGTTGGCCCGGCGGGCTGCCGAGCGGGGGATACTGCTCGAGCTCTCGGCGCGCACAGGGCATTGTTTCACCAATGGGCATGTCGCATGCTGCGCCCGGTCAGCGGGGGCGCGATTGATTATCGGCTCCGATGCGCATGGCCCCGGGGGTCTTCTGGACGGCGACTACGCGGAGCGCGTGGCGCTCGGGGCGGGCTTGAGCCCGCACGAGGCCGGGGCGATGCGGCGGAACGCGGAGTGTCTGTTAAAAAGGATCGTCAGCGCGCGGTAGCGCGAGGGAGGGATCTCCATGGCACGAAGGGATCGGTATGATCGTCGCCCCGAAGACAAATTTGTCAGCACGGCGTTCAACCTTATGGATACAGTGATGCTCCATAAGACGCTGTGCACGGCACTCCTGATTATCATCGCCGGAGCCGCCTTCGGTGGGTTCGCCTACTGGAATCACCTGCAGACATACAACGAGAACGCCCTCGCCGCCTACGACACCGCGAGGACGGCCGATGAACTCTCGAATATCATCCAATCATACCCGGGGAGCGAGGCCGAGCCCCTGGCTCTTTTTTCGAAGGGGAAGAAGCTTATTGAGGCGAAGCAATATGCCGCTGCGGCCGGCGTTTTCAATACCCTGATCGCGGAGCACCCCCGCCATTCCCTGGCTCCCAATGCGATGCTGTTCACCGGCATGCTTCTCGAACAGGAAAAAAAGTTCGACGAAGCCGCGTCGCGCTACGGCGAACTGATCCAGCGTTATCCCCATTCCGTCGTCGCCCCGCTTGGCATGCTCGCCATGGGGGGGTGTTACGAGAGGATTAATAAGGGGGCCGAGGCCAGGGCCGCGTATGAGAAGCTCGTGGCGGCCTATCCCTCCAGCACGTGGAAGAGTGATGCCG
>JAPLCY010000331.1 GCA_026391995.1 Candidatus Auribacterota bacterium | reverse complement strand
AATATCCGCTCCGCCGTTGAAGAGCGATTCGGCGACCGACACCCCGAGAAGAGTGTCGTTGATATAGCCGGTGAAGAGGCCGATATCCTTCTTCGGATCGGACGCCATCGCAACACCGTAGTCGGGCACCGCGTCGTTACGGGTGTAGCTGCCGTTGACATTCACCTTCGGCAGGACGTTGCTCACCGCGCCGAGCCTGTTGGCCTTCGCGGCGCGCACCTCCTGCTCCTGGATCTGGATTTCCTTGTTGCTCTTGTACGCCATGCCGATGGCGGAGGCGAGAGTGAGGGGCGCGGATTCCTCCTGTGCGTGGAGTCGGGCGGGGACGGGGAGCGCCATGAACCATAGCATGAGAAACAGAATGATCGTCTTCGGGGACACTGTCATCGGAAATGCTCCACACATGGCACAGAGATCCGGCACGGATCCTTGTAATTGTATCACTGCTTTACGCGAGTGTCAGGCATTACCGGAGAGCGAAATGCAATATAGTGTGTGTCGTAGTCCACCGATTTGGCGGAGGCGGTCAGGCAACCCACACCCAACGTCGTGGGCTATTGAAAAATCGGGGCCGGGAGACCAGACAATGCGCCGGGGCTACTAGATGCGCCATCACCGCGTATCAAAAATAGCCTGTGTAAGTGCAAGACTGGATGGGGGATAATTGATATAATGAACACGTTGAAAAGGCCCTTCAAGATCGCAATTAATTCTGCGGGAATATATTATGAAAACACTGCGAGCATACTATAGGTACTACCCGGCATATATCCTCTTCAGGAGCCTCTGCGGAATCCTGCGCGCGCTGCCAGAACCGATCGTGGCTAAATTCGTGGCCATTATCGCGGAGATAGGCTACCTAACGGCCGTGTCACACCGCCGGATGGCCATGGCAAACCTGGATATTGCGTTCGGCGGCCTGAAGACGCGGCGCGAGAAACGGGCGATAGTCCGGGGCGCGTTCAGGAGCGTCCTCTTCACCTACACCGAGCTCATCCGCATCCCCCAGACCGTGCACGAGATCAACCGGCGCAATGCGATCGTGACGGACACCGCGCCTATCAGGGATGCCCTCGACCACGGGCGCGGCGTCATTTTCATCATCACCCATTTCGGGAACTGGGAATTACTCGCCCACCGGGGGCTCGTAGTGTGCGACGGAAGGGTCGTCTCGGTCGCGCGCCCGATCAACAACCCGCTCATCTATCAGGAGATCGAACGCCTGCGCTGTATCAACGGCGCGGTGCTTCTTAGGAAGAAATGGGTCGTCCGGGAAATCATCGAGATGCTCAAACACAACTGGTGTGTCTCGGTGCTCATGGACCAGTACGCGGGACGGTTCGCGCCGTTCGTGCCGTTTTTCGGCTGCTTGGTCTCAACCACGCCAGCGGCGGCGGTCCTGGCCATGAGGACGGGCGCCGCAGTCATACCGGTGTTCAATGTCCGCCAGCGCTTCGGCTACCACCGGATGAATATCTGCGAGGAGGTGCCGATGGTCCGCACGGGAGACAAGGAGGCGGACATCGTCGAAAACTGCACCCGCATCAACCGGGTCATCGAGGCGTGGGTCCGCCGCCATCCCGATCAGTGGCTCTGGATGGCCCGGCGCTGGCGCCGGAAGAAGGGGCCGGAGGAGCCATGAGCACGCCGATGAAAATCGTCATCCGGGGAGCAAACTGGCTCGGCGACGCGGTGATCACAATACCGGCGGTGAGGGCTATCCGGCGACTTTTCCCCGGCGCCCTGCTCACCATGCTCACGGCGGAAAACCTCGCCGGGCTCTGGGAGATGGAAGGGTCCGCCGATCAAGTCCTTCCCGTCCGCCGCCCGGCAGGCGTCGGGGAAAAAGCGCGCGTGATCCGGGCGCTGCGGACCGGCAACTACGACCTCGGCATCCTCTTTCCGAACTCCTTTGAATCTGCCCTCTGGTTTCTCCTGGGAGGGGTGAGGGAACGCGTGGGCTACACAACCTGCGGCCGGCGCCTACTGCTGAACCGGCCGGTGACGCCTCCGGCATCGGGGGGGCACCAGGTGCACCGCTATCTCGCCCTCGCCCGCACACTGGGCCAGGTCGGCCCCTCACAGCCGCCAGAACTCTTCGTTCCCCGCGTGCTGACAGAAGATGCCGAAAAACGGCTCGCCGAAAAGGGATTTGCGCCCGACACACCGCTCATCGGTATCAACCCCGGCTCGACCTACGGCACGGCAAAGTGTTGGCCCGTCGGAAGGTTCGCCGGGCTTGCAGCGCTGCTCCGCGCGCGGCTGGGCGCCGGGATAGTCGTGGTCGGCGGGACACAGGAGCACGCGCTGGCCGACACACTCTGCCGCGGAGCGCACGCGGGGATTGTCAACATGGCGGGCCGCACCACGATACCGGAGCTGGCGGCGCTGATCTCGCGCTGTGATCTCTTCGTGAGCAACGATACCGGCCCGATGCACCTCGCCGCCGCGGTGGGGACGCCGGTGGTCGCCATAATCGGGCCGACGAACGCCGGGGCCACCGGGCCGCTCGGGAAACACATACTCCTGAAAAAAGACGTATCGTGCGCCCCATGCATGAAGCGGGAATGCCCCACCGACCACAAGTGCATGGAGTTGATTGCGGTCGAGGAGGTGTACCGGGCGGTTGATACTCTATTGCGGGACACCAGATGAATGCAGAATAACATACTTTAAAGCGCACACTAAAGTGTGCGCTACAGTGTGCGCTACAAACTGCACACATCCACACAGATCCATAATTCGAATAGCGGGCTCATGACCATGGCTCTATTGGAATTTTGCCGTTTGGATTTGCGGCTTGTTTTGATGTTTGAGGTTTGAAGTTTGCCTTTTGGGGATTGGGGATTTATGAAGATTGCTTTCATCATCTGGGACTACGCGCCCTCGCGCGGCGGGCAGGAGCGCTACCTGTCGCGGCTCATCAGCGCGCTCGCCGGCCGTGGGCATGAAATCCATGTCCTCGCCACACATTGCGAGGAGTCCGCGGCGCGCGGCATCATTTTTCATCCGGT
>JAPLCY010000162.1 GCA_026391995.1 Candidatus Auribacterota bacterium | reverse complement strand
CGCGGCCGTGAACGCCGCGAATCCCGCCGCGTATTCCGGCCCTACCGCGAAGCGGTCGAGGTCGCCCTCGATCACGCGCGCGTAGAACTCCTCCATCTCCCTCATCACGTCGCGCCCGGTGTCGAAATAGATCTTCTGCCGCTCGCGGTCCACCACCAGGCACGGCAGCCCCTCGCTGTACTGGACGTACATATTTTCGAGGAAGGAGCGGTTCGGCAACTGAGGCCACGCGGGGAGCAGGGGAAATGCCCTGAGCATGCGCTGCACCGCGTGCGACGCGTCGCGGTATGGGGCGCTTCCCACGGCGGTGGCGATTCCTGATGGGGTGAATGTCATGACCATGGGCCTGCTCCGTCCTCACGGGAGGGCAATTATCTCCCAAAGACTCACCCCCCGCAACAGTTTTCTCTCCCCGCACGCGGCCCTAAAATGCTACCATTGTGCTTTATCACGCTGCACTGCGCCGAGGAGGCTGTCTCAATGAAAAAGATGATCCGGTTCACCGTCATGCCCTTCCTGCCCGAGCGGCTCATGCCGCTCCTCGACATCGCCTACAACCTCTGGTGGTCATGGATCCCCGCCGCGACCGAGCTCTTCCACGGCCTCGATCCCGCGATCTGGGATCACACATCTCACAATCCCATCAAGATGCTCGGGGCGCTGGAGCGCGAGGACGTCGACCGCCTTCTCAAGAACGAAGGCTTCCTCGCGCGCATGGACCGAATCGCCGGCGAGCTGAAGACCTATCTCGAACACGGCACCTGGTACCATAAGATGTACAAGGCGCAGAGCGCCCACCGCATCGCCTACCTCTCGGCGGAGTTCGGCGTCCACGAGTGCCTGCCCTTCTACTCCGGCGGCCTGGGCGTGCTCGGCGGCGACTACCTGAAAGCCGCAAGCGATCTGGGCCTGCCGCTCGTCGGGGTGGGGCTCGCCTACCGTTTCGGCTACTTCCGCCAGTACCTGAACCGCGACGGGTGGCAGCAGGAAACCTATCCCGAGAACGACTTCTACAACATGCCGATGACACTGGTCAAGGACAGCGGGCGGAAACCGGTCGAGATAGAGGTCCCGTTCCCCGGCCGTTCCGTTCACGTGCAGATATGGAAGGTCCAACTGGGGCGTCTCCCCCTCTATCTCCTCGACACGAACCTGGAAGAAAACTCGCCTGATGACCGCAACATCACCTCGCACCTGTACGGCGGCGGCCCGGAGATGCGAATCAAGCAGGAGATGGTCCTCGGCATCGGCGGAATCCTGGCGCTCGACGCGCTCGAATGCGCCCCCACCGTCACGCACATGAACGAAGGGCACTCCGCCTTCCAGGCGCTCGAGCGCGCCCGCGGTTTCATGAAGAAGCACCGCCTCTCCTTCGACGAGGCGCGGAGCATGGTGGCGGGAGTGAGCGTCTTCACCACGCACACCGCCGTCCCGGCGGGGATCGACCGCTTCGACCCCGGGCTGGTCCGCAACTACCTCGGGGGCTATTGTGAGACGCTCGGCATCTCCATCGACCAGCTCCTCGACCTCGGCCGCGAGAAGCCCGGCAACCCCAACGAGGCGTTCTCCATGGCGATCCTCGCCTGCCGCTTCGCCTCGTTCATCAACGGGGTCAGCAAGATTCACGGCGAGGTCTCCCGGGATCTGTGGCAGGGGCTCTGGCCCGAGGTCCCGCTCAGCGAGGTGCCGATCGGCCACATCGACAACGGGATCCACACCCCGAGCTGGCTCTCCGACGAGATCGTGCGCCTCTACGACCGCTACATGGGGACCCTCTGGCACTTCGAGCCGGAGAACCGTGACGTCTGGCAGCAGATAGACAAGATCCCCGACGCCGAGCTCTGGGGAAGCCACCAGCGGCTCAAGGAACGGATGATCGGCTACGTCCGGACCAAGATCCAGACACAGCTGCGGAACCAGGGGGCCCATAGCTCGCATGTCCTGGAAGCCGCCGAGGCGCTCGACCCCGGCGCCCTCACCATCGGTTTCGCCCGGCGCTTCGCCACCTACAAGCGCGCCACCCTTTTATTCAAGGACACGGAGCGCCTGGCGAGCATCATGAGCATCCCGGGGAAACCGGTCCAGTTCATCTTCGGCGGCAAATCACACCCCGCCGACGAGGGAGGGAAACAGCTCATCAAGGAAATCGTCCACCTCTCCGGGCAGGAGCCGTTCAGGAACAAAATCATCTTTCTCGAGGACTACGATATCGGGGTCGCCCGCGCCCTCGTCCAGGGCGTGGATGTCTGGCTCAATACCCCCCGTCGGCCAATGGAGGCGAGCGGCACGAGCGGCATGAAGGTGATCCCGAACGGTGGCCTCACCATGAGCAGCCTCGACGGCTGGTGGCCCGAGTGGTACAACGGCGAGAACGGCTGGGCGATCGGGAGCGGCGAGGAGTATGACGACGAGGAGTACCAGGACCACGTGGAGAGCCTGGCGCTCTACGAACTGCTCGAGAAGGAGGTCATCCCGCTCTACTACCAGC
>JAPLCY010000299.1 GCA_026391995.1 Candidatus Auribacterota bacterium | reverse complement strand
GCGGCGACCGGGGCCATCGCCCTGCCGATCGGCATGCGCCTGGCGGCGCCGCATCTATTCCTCCCCTCCCTCGCCGCCTCCGCCCTGGTCCTCGCGCTCGCCATCCCGATCATCGCCCGGCGCGGCATGGAACCGACCCTGCTCGCCTTCGCAACCGTGGTCTGCGCCTTCGCCTGCGCCTGGGGATTTTTTGTCGCGACCCTGCCCGCCCATGAAGAGCGGCGCGCGGAGCACCGGCGTCTGGCGGAATCACTGCTCCCCGCCATCCATATCGACCAGCTCGCCACCTACGGCCTGTTCAGCAGGCGGCTGGCGCTGGGGTTCTTCATCGGGAGGCCGGTGATTTATATTGACCGGGAGAAGAAACTTTTGGATTATCTCACCCCCGGCAGGCGGGGGTTCTGCCTCATGGAGGGTATCGAATACGACCGGCTGAAGAATGCGCTGCCCCCCACCGTTGTCTCCGCGGGGAGATATCGCTACCGGCACAACGAGCTGGTGCTTATTAAAAACAGATAAGGCAAGAAAAATCTTTTAGCCGCGGATTCACGCGGATATACGCAGATTAAAAAACAAGCGGTTCCCATTCGCCCCAAGGGGCGGGGTATATAGCAATGAAAATCATTGTCATGGGGTACCACGACATGGGGTACGTATGCCTCGAGCGGCTGCTCTCGCTCGGGGCCGAGATCGCCGCCGTGGTGACGCACGCCGACAGCGCGCGAGAAGAGATCTGGTTCAAATCGGTCCGCGATCTCGCCTTCTCCCGCTGCCTGCCGGTCTACCAGCCGCCCGACGTCAACGACCCGAGGATGGTCGGGGAACTGCGGCGCATCGCCCCCGACATCATCTTTTCCTTTTATTTCAGGCAGCTCCTGGGGAGGGAGATCCTGGAGATCCCGCGCGGGGGGGCGTTCAACCTCCATGGCTCGCTCCTCCCCCGTTACCGCGGACGCTGCCCGGTTAACTGGGTGCTGGTGCACGGAGAGAAGGAGACCGGCGTCACGCTCCACCGCATGGAGGTCAAGCCCGACCGCGGCGCGATCGTTGCCCAGCGGGCGGTGCCGATCGGTTTCAGGGACACCGCCAGGACGCTCTTCGACAAAATGACCCTCGCCGCCGCGGAGCTCATCGGAGACGCCTATCCCCTCATCGCCAGGGGCACGATCCCGGAAATCCCGCAGGATCACCGCCATGCATCCTACTTCGGCGGCCGGAGTGCTGATGACGGCAGGATTGACTGGTCGAAGGGCGCCTTGCAGATCTATAACCTCATCCGCGCCGTCACGCATCCCTACCCGGGCGCCTTCACCGCCCTCGGGCAGAAGAAGCTGCTCGTCTGGTGGGGGGAGCCGGATGATTCGGTAGTGGCGGGCGGAGCCGCTCCCGGCGCGGTCATCGGGACGGACCGCGACGGTATCACCGTGGCGACCGGCAGCGGGACGATTCGCATCACGAGCGTCCAGTGGCCCGGCGGGCCGGAGATCGAGGCTCGAGAAAGCGGCATTGCGCAGGGAACCGTCCTGGGGTAGAATAGCCCCCTGCATTGTTCAAGATACTCCGCATAATCCGCATAATCCGCGGTAAAAGAACATTAAGGCTTTTAACCGCAGATTATGAGACACACGGCGCACAACCATGGAGGTATGGAGAATGAAAGTCCTTCTGACCGGGGGCGCCGGTTTTCTCGGCTCCCATCTCGCCGACGCATTCTTGCGCGACCGCCACGAGGTCTACATCCTCGACACGGGCTCCAGCTTGAAGATCAAGCACCAGCTCGACAATCCCAAGTTTCACTACATCCATGACTCGATCTTCAACCTGGAGATGCTGGAGTCGCTCGTCATCAAGTGCGACCTGATCTACCACATGGCCGCCGTGGTCGGAGTGGAACACTATGTCGCCGATCCGTATGCGGTGCTCAACGTTAACATCAACGGCACCCAGAACGCGCTCAGGCTGGCGCACAAGCA
>JAPLCY010000190.1 GCA_026391995.1 Candidatus Auribacterota bacterium | reverse complement strand
TCCCGTTCCGCGTCCTTGAGTGTGAAACCCGCGACGGCGCAGGAGGCAGGCGTGCGGATCTCGGGCGGCAGGTGCTCGGGGAGAATCGTGTCTCCGCTCCCCAGGACTAGCGCGCGCTCGATGGTGTTTTTGAGTTCGCGCACATTCCCCGGCCACGGGTAGCGCGCGAAAAGCTCCATGGCGGCGGGGCTGATCGCCCGCACGGGTCGCCCTATCCGGTCGGCCAGTTCTTTCAGGAAGTGCTCCGCTATGAGCGGGATATCCTCGGGGAGCTCGCGCAGCGGGGGGGCCGCGATCTCGATCACCTTGAGCCGGTAGTAGAGGTCCTCGCGGAAGCGTCCGTCCCGTATTGCCTCCTCGAGATTTTCGTTGGTTGCGGCGATCACGCGAACATCCACGCGGATCGTTTCCGAGCCGCCGAGGCGCTCGAACTCCCTTTCCTGGAGGACCCGCAGCAGCTTGAGCTGCGCCTCGGGAGAAACACTGCCCACCTCGTCGAGGAAGATCGTCCCCCGGTCGGCAGACTCGAATCGCCCGATCCTCCGCCGCGACGCGCCGGTAAACGACCCCTGCTCGTGTCCGAAGAGCTCGCTCTCGATAAGCGTGTCGCTGTAGAGGGTGCAGTTGACGCAGGTGAACGGTTTGGCGCGGCGGGGGGAGTTGTAATGGATGGTGCGGGCGATCAGCTCCTTGCCGGTGCCGCTCTCGCCGCGGATGAGCAGCGTGGAATCTGTCGGCGTGACTTTGTGGATGAGCTCGAGCAGTTGCGCCATGCGCGGGCTTTTGCCGACGATGCGGTGATCGATCTGGAGCTGCGTGAGGATCGTGTCGTTGTCGCGTGCGAGCCCCTCATGCAGGCGGGCGTTCTGGATGGCGAGCGCGGCCTGATCGGCGAGGGTGACCAGCATGGCGACATCGCCCTGGTCGAATTGCCCTTCCCCCCGCTTGTTGATCGCCTCCAGCGCCCCGATGAGCCGCCCGCGGCTGAGGAGGGGGACGCAGATGATCGAGCGCGTGTCGAAGCCGATGGTGCGGGCGACATCCTGCGACCAGTGGGGATCGTCGGCGACGTCGGGGGCGGTATACGGCCTGCGGTTCTTGATTACCCACCCGACGATCCCCTGTTCGGGAGAAAGGGTGAATTTCATGATCTCTTCTGCCTTCTTGCCCGCCGCGGCCTTGAAGAAGAGGCGTTTGCCGCGCTCGTCGAGGAGGATCACCGAGCTCGCCTCGACGTTGAGCAGATCGCCGGCGAGTTCCATCAGGGCGTCGAGCACCTGGCGGGGATCGAGGGTTGAGTTCAGCAGGGAAGATGCGCGCAGAAGCCCGGAGATCTGTTCTTTGCTCAGGAGTTCGGTGCCGGACGATTGGGGCGGTTGTGACATGGCGCCCCTACTATAGCACAGGGAATATTCCAAGGCAATCTGCCATCTGCCATCTGCGCCGGAATAGAGCAGTATGATTTTGGCATTGCTCCGTGCCGGAGCATCCGTACATGATCGGCGGGATCTTATTGATTATGAGCGATTGTTTAATGTTCATATCATCCTGGCAGAAAGGGAGATAAGACCTGAATAAATATTGTGATAATCTATCCCCCATGGCATCAAACATGCTTAATTACAAACCGGTTGAATATGAGGAG
>JAPLCY010000116.1 GCA_026391995.1 Candidatus Auribacterota bacterium | reverse complement strand
GGTGTATAATAGTCTCCGAGGGCGGCCTGGTGGCGTGCCTCGGCGTAAAGGACCTGATCGTGGTGCGTACCCCCGACGCGGTGCTCGTCTGTCACCGTGACGCCGCCCAGGACATCAAGACGATCGTGAAGACGCTGAAGGATCACCCGGCGCTGCGCAAATTCCTCTGATTCTTGAAAGGAGACAGTGGCATGAAAATATTCTGCGGCCGCTCAAACCCGGAGCTCGCGCGCGAGATCTGCGGCTACCTCGGCACCGAGCTCGGCAAGTGCATCATCCACAAGTTCAAGAACGACAACACATTCGTCCGCATCGAGGAAAATGTACGGGGGAAGGATGTCTTCGTCATCCAGACGAGCGCGTTCCCGGTGAATGACTTGTTCATGGAGCTGCTTATCATGGTCGATGCGCTGAAGCATGCTTCCGCATCACGAATCACTGCCGTGCTCCCGTACTACCCGTATGCCCGCTCCGACAAGAAGGACCAGCCGCGCATCTCCATTACCGCCCGTCTCGTCGCCGATCTGCTCGAGACCGCGGGGGTGGACCGCATGCTCACGATGAACCTTCACTCCGAGCAGATTCAGGGCTTTTTCAGAATCCCGGTGGACCAGCTCCTCGCGTCGCCCATCCTCTGCAACTATTTTGCCGAAAGCGGATTGAGCGACTTTATCATCGTCGCCCCCGATGCCGGGAGCGCAAAGCGCGCCGAGAAATACGCCCTGGCGCTCGGCCTCCCCATGGCGATTCTCGATAAGCGGCGCGACCAGCTCAACGATACCGTCGAGATCTTCCACATCATCGGCGACGTGCGCGGCAAGAACGCCATCGTGTTCGACGACGAGATCGCGACCGGCGGCTCCATGATTGAGACCGCGCACGCCCTCCTCGAGCACGGGGCCCGCGATCTCTATGCCGGCGCCGTGCACGCCGTGCTCTGCGGCGACGCGCCCCGGATCTTGCAGCAGTCGCCCTACAAGCAGGTGGTCGTCACCAACACCCTGCCGGTCGACGGGGAGAAAAAGATCTCGAAACTGAAGATCCTATCGGTCGCACAGTTGTTCGGAGAGGCGATCACGCGGATACACGAGGGAAAATCAGTCAGCGAACTCTTCAGGAAGCACCTCTGATCCCGATGAGACTCCTCGGCCTGGACGTGGGAACGGTGCGCATCGGGATGGCGATCAGTGACCCGTCCGGCATCACCGCCCAGGGCGCCGGTTTTATCGAGCGGAAGTCGGCGGAGGGCACCATCGCCCTGCTCCGCGAGATCATCGTGCGCCACACTATCGCCAGTATCGTCATGGGATTGCCTCGCAACATGGACGGATCCGAGGGGGAGAGCGCGCGGGCGGCGAGGGCATTCTCCCTCTCGATCGAACGGGCGCTCGGGATTCCCGTGGTCATGTGGGATGAGCGTCTGACCACCGCAGAGGCGGACCGGCTGATGAAGGGCGCCGGTCTCTCCAGGAAAAAGCGGGCGGGCCGCGTCGACCAGATGGCCGCCCAGCTCATCCTGCAGTCATATCTGGATTGCCACCGATGAAGGATCCGCTTTATCGCTATCATACCACCGCGCTCGACGGGGGGCTCCGCGCGGTCACGTGCGAAATGCCCGCCATGGAGTCCGCCGCCATCGGCATCTGGATTGGCATAGGGGGACGCTATGAGGAGGCGCCCCTCAACGGCATATCCCACTTCCTGGAGCATCTCCTCTTCAAGGGCACTGCCACGCGTTCAGCGCTGCGTATCTCGCAGGAGATCGAGAGTGTCGGCGGGGCGCTGAACGGTTTCACGGGGGAGGAGTACACCTGCTACATGGCGAAGGTGCCGCACGCGCACCTGCGACGCGCGGCCGAAGTCCTCGCCGACATGTGCACGGCCCCGGCGCTCCGGGGGGAGGACATAGAGAAGGAGCGGGCCGTCATACGCGAAGAGATCAACATGTACCGCGACACCCCGCAGCACCATGTCGTGGATCTCCTCGGCGAAACCCTCTGGAGCGGTCATCCCCTCGGACGCCCGCTGGCGGGCACGCCGGAATCGGTCGGGGCCATTACGCGCGCGCATCTCAGGCAACATCACGCGGGCAGTTACACGCCGCAGAACATGGTCTGCGCCGCCGCCGGGGCGGTACGCCACGACCTCTTCTGCGAGCTCATGGTCACGCTCCTCGCCTCAAGGGCGCGGTCCCGACCGCCGCGGTTCGCACCCGCGCCGCGCGGTGCGCGCCGGGCCGTGCGCGTGGAACGCAAAAAGACCGAGCAGAGCCACCTCTGCCTCGGCATCCGCGGCTATTCGCGCGAGCATCCCGATCGCTATGCCCTGCAGATGCTCAGCATTATCATGGGGGAGAACATGAGTTCGCGCCTCTTCCAGCGGATACGCGAGCGGCACGGCCTTGCCTACGCGATCAATTCCTCGGTAACGCGCTATCGCGACACCGGTGCCTTTTCAATCTATGCCGGCGTGGAGCACGCGAAGGCGCTCAAGGCCCTGGCGCTCATCGTAAAAGAGCTCGCGCTCGTCCGCGACCGCGGCGTCGGGGCCGCTGAGCTCCGGCGCGCGCGCGTCTACTGGACGGGCCAGCTCTCCATGGAACTCGAAAAGACCGCGCAGACCATGCTCTGCCTCGGCGAACAGATGATCTGTTCGGGCAAGATCTTGACAAAAGAGGCCGAGGTCGCTAATATTCGGCGGGTCGGCGTTCAGGATATCCGGAGGGTCGCCGCCGACCTCTTCACGGAGAGGGGGCTCAATCTCGCCGCGATAGGGCCCTTCGCTGAAACCGATGAGGATGTCATGGCGGCCCTCAGGATGCCGGGCCGCTGATATGGCGGGCGCCACGCGCATGCTGGGTCGGGGATTTCGCCTATGAAGATCAAGATCGCTCCATCGCTCCTCGCCGCAGATTTCGGGAGGCTCGGGGAGGAGGCGCAGGCCGCGGAGGCGGCCGGTGCCGACATGCTCCACGTCGATGTGATGGACGGGCATTTCGTGCCGAATATCACGATCGGGCCAGCCGTGGTCGCGGCGGTCAGGAAGCGGGTGAGGGTGCCGCTTGACGTCCATCTCATGATCAGCGAGCCCGATCGGTTCATCAACGCCTTCGCCGATGCCGGTGCCGATATCCTCACCGTGCACGCCGAGGTGCTGCCGCACCTCGACCGCACGCTCTGTCTAATCCGCGACAGGGGTGTCGCCGCGGGAGTGTCGCTCAATCCCCCGACGCCGCTCCATCTCATCGAG
>JAPLCY010000285.1 GCA_026391995.1 Candidatus Auribacterota bacterium | reverse complement strand
TCCACTCGCTCAGGCACGACGCCGGTGGTCCCCCCGCGCAGCTCGAGTGGCATGGCCACAACGACTTCCACAAGGTGCTCGTCAACGCCGTCGCCGCGTGGTTATACGGCTGCTCGGCGGCAAACGGGGCGCTGTTCGGCTTCGGCGAGCGCACCGGCAACCCGCCGGTCGAGGGATTGGTGATGGAGTACCTCGCCCTGAAGGGGCCGCGGAAGGGGGTGGACACGACGGTCATCACGAAAATAGCCCGCTACTTCCAGGACCACGCGGGGGCGATCATCCCGCCCAACTATCCGTTTGTCGGCTTCGACTTCAATACCACCAGGGCGGGAATCCATGCCGACGGGGTGCTCAAGCACGAGGAGATTTACAACCCGTTCGACACCGTGAAGCTGTTGAAACGGCCGATCAGGGTGAGTATCACCGACAAGTCGGGCGGGGCCGGCATCGCCTACTGGGTCGACGCCTATCTGGGCCTCGAGGGGGACACGCGCGTCGACAAGCGCGAACCGGGCCTCATGAAGATCAAGCGGTGGGTCGACGAGCAGTACGCGGCCGGCCGCACGACTACGATTTCCGACGATGAGATGCTTCACCAGGCGCGCCTCTATCTGCCCCGGCTGTTCAAGTCCGACTTCGATCGCCTGAAGGCGCATGTCACCTCAATCGCGCAGGAGCTTGTCGAAAAAGTGACCGAACGCGCCGAGGTCCGCTCCATGGCGCCCGAAAAGATGGAACCGATACTCAGGAAAATGCTCAAAGACCACCCGTTCATCAAGTACATGTACGTGACCGACATGGGCGGCCGCAAGGTCACCGCGAACATCGTCCGGCCGTTCGATCAGGAGAAGTACGACGCCTACTTCATCGATGACTATGACTTCTCCAACCGGAACTGGTTCCGACGGCCGTTGAAGACGGGAAAGACTCACGTGAGCGACTTCTATACCTCGCTCATGGATGGATCGCTGTGCATCACCGTCTCCGCGCCGGTGCGGGATGCCGGCGGAGCGATCGCGGGTGTCTTCGGCATCGATATTTTGTTCGAGGATATCGCGAAGATATAGACGTATCGAAGGTGATGCCATGGCAACAAGAAAACTCCTCCTCCAGCGCTTCTTGAAGCCGATTTTCCGCTTCGTGTTTCGCATCTTCGGCAGGGTGCGCGTGACCGGGCTTGAGCACCTTCCGGCCGAGGGGGGGTATCTTCTTTTCTCCAACCATATTTCATGGTTTGACCCGATCCTGGTCGGGTCCTTCATACCCACGCCGATGTATTTCATGGCGATGGAGGGGTTATTCAAATTCCCGCCGCTCAGGTTCCTGATGAGAAAGGTCGGCGCGTTCCCCGTGAGCCGCAACTTGCTCGACAGGAGCGCCATCGAGGAGGCCGTGGCCATCCTCAGGCGCGGGGAAGTGGTGTTCATCTTCCCGGAGGGCGGTATCAGGAGGATGCACAAGGGGGAGAAGGTGCGCGCCGGGATCACTCTCATCGCCGAGCGCGCGGCCGCCCCGCTCGTTCCAATCGGCATACGCGGGTGCCGGGAACTCTACCGCCCGCGCAAACTGCTTGCCCGGAGGGTCGAGGTAGGGATCTGGGTGGGCGCGCCGTTCCTCGTTTCCTCCATCTCCAGCGCCTCGGGGAAAAAGCTGCGCATTGCCGTAATGGAGCGTATTACCCGCGAGATGTGTGCCCTCTCCGGGGAAGATTATCACAGTCTAAAGCCCAGGCCTCAAAGCCCGAAGAAGAAAGCCTGAAGCCAAACGCCCTGCGTGTGACGACTCACGAGGTTGCGCATGAAATTCTCATTAAATGAGAAGGTATTCTTCTTTATCGCTGGGCTGATCCTTATACTGGCGGTGCTCGTTTTCAAGGCGATCACCATTCACCAGCGTAAGGCCATATGGCTCGAAAACGTGAACCAGCAGCTCCCCCCCATACCCGGGGAGGATCTCGATAGCATCCTCAAGACCTCCACACCCCAGGGCGCGGTATCAGGGGAAGAGGGATCTCAGGGCGGGATGGCGCCGACCCCGCCGGAGGGCGGCAGGAGGGGGGGCGGTGACGACACCGGGGCGCTTGATGGCATACTCGATCAGTTCAACGATTTTACCCCCGCGGGAAGGGCGGCCGCGGAGGGAGCGCTCTTTTCCTATTTTCAGCAGATCGTCGCTGCCTGTCCCCCCGGAGAGGGCAAGGGCGCGGCACCGGATGTCCTGAAGGCGTTCGAGGAGTTCTTTGAGAAGACCGATGCCCTTGGCTACGGCTATCACTTCCAGACCACGCCGGAGCGGGACGCATTCACCACGCGGCTTGCAGGCGGGTGGATGTCATTGCCCTACACGAGCCGGTGGGCCGCCATACGGATGCTCGGCATTCTCGGCGGTGAGGATGCTCATGCGGCGCTGAGCCGCGCCATGAGGGGGGGGATTTTCGAGGACGAGGCGGCGGTGGCGCTCATGAGGCAGGGGGATACCTCCTCCCTCCCCATTTTGATCGATTATCTATCTCGTGGGCGCATCACGGGGTCGCGCTTGAGGGAGGTCGAGGCCATCTGTGTCACGCAGGCAAGCCCCGCGCTTGTCGAGGGGCTCATCGGATTCCTGGACAATCCCGACGTGGGCATGCGCTCCGCGGCGCGCAGCCTGTTGCAACGAATCGCCGGCCCGGAGGCCAGGGGGCTTGCAGGGACAGAGATTGACGACCCCGAGCTCACACAGCGATGGCGCTCGTGGTGGAGTGCGGCGAAGGCGTCGTATGCCCCTCCCCCTCCCCCGGGAAGACAGATAGTCGCACTCACCCTGATGACAGGGATGAATTCCTTGCGCGGAGATGGACAATTCACCAGGACGTATTTCGCGGAGCTCGGCAGGAGTATCGAACAATGCTGCCGTGAACTCGGGGCGCCGGACCTCACCCTGCACGCGAAAGGAGAACTCGCGCTCTACCGTATGGCGCGTGAGATGGTGCAGGGGTACGGGACGACCGACAGGGCGGGCCGGGAGGTCATGGAGCAGTACATGTCCGCGTTCGTCGACGAGGTGTATCGCCTCTGTCTCCGCCAGCGCTTTCCAGAAAGCCCGGAGCGCGCCAGTTTCGTCACATGGGCCATCTCATCGCTGGCCCCGAAGCAAGTACCGAGCCTGATCTTTGTTGTCCGCATCCTCGGCATCACGGGTGATCCGACAGCCTTGCCGCAACTGAAAAAATTCGGCGGTACATGGGTCCCCGGGGTGCGGAAGTCAACGGTCATCTCGATGGGACTCCTGGGGGATCAGGCGGCGATAGGCGAGATCGGGAAGTATTGCGCCGATACGGCGTTCTCCGCCGCCGATGGGGATGCGTGCATTGTCGCGCTCGACAGGATTGATGCTCGCGCATCGAGTGAAACGCTTATCCAGATCATGCGGGGCGCGAAGCCCCTCCTGGCGTACGATGCGTACCGGGTCATCCGGCGCCGCCGCGGCGGGGCAGGGAGGCTTCTCTCCCTCGAGCAGTTTGAGCAGGGGAAAGACCTCCTCGCCGAAGAGTACTCCGCGTGGCTCAAGGGGGCCGGCCCAAAAACCGATTGACAGAGTCCTTTCACTGCGCTAGGCTGCCGTGACAGGTACGGGCGATGGTGGAGATCGGTCGTTATTCATGAACACACGATCCTTCGGCTTCGGTCACTTCGTGCCGAGCGCTCAGTACGAGGCAGGACAAGGTTTCACTGATTGACCGGAGCATCGTTTCAGAAGAGGGATAAGGCGCCAGGAAAATCAACCGGGGGTCTGCCATGGCCGATGCAATCAAAGCGGTTATTTTCGATAATGACAACACGATTGCCAAGATCTACCCCAACCCGAAGGTCTACTGGAGCGACGTGTTCGTCAAGACGGTCAAGGAGTGCGGGGGCGCGGTGCCGAAGGGGAAAGAGGACGAGTACATGCTCTCCTATTTCACCAATAAGGGCTTCATCGAGAAGCTTGCCACCATCGGCCTCAAGACCTCATGGGACGCATTCCAGCGGGCCAAGGGGGTGGTGGACGAACGCGAGCGGGTGAAGTATATCCGCGCCGGCCACTCGAAGCTCTTTCCCGATGCCGTGGCGCTCATGCGCGACCTCCATGCGAGGAGGATCAAATACGCGGTGGCGACCTTTACGACGAAGACGGTGGTCGTGGAGGCGTTCGCACAGGTTTCCGGTCTCGAACCGCCCGATGCATTCTTCGACTGGAACGACTCGTTGAGGGACAAGCTGGAGAAGCCCAATCCGGAAATCGCGCGCCTCATTCTGAGGAAACTTGGGGTGTCGCCCGGGCAGGCGATGATGGTGGGTGACAGGTTGACCGATGTCGAGATGGGGAATATGGCGGGAATGACGACTGTGTTGGTGAAGCGGCGTGAGGAGGACGGCGACCTCGTCGGGCAGATGGAGCGGGAGATCGAGCTCGCGCGGCGCGACCCGGAGGTCACGCACCGGGTCCCCGATCACCAGGTGACGGACCTGCG
Organism: Candidatus Auribacterota bacterium; assembly: GCA_026391995.1. Lineage (GTDB taxonomy): Bacteria > Auribacterota > Tritonobacteria > UBA1439 > UBA1439 > JAPLCW01. The sequence continues at coordinate 1,428 of JAPLCY010000285.1, read as the reverse complement.
GCAGATCGCCGAGCTGCTCTAAGGAGCCGGAACGGCAGAGGTGGAGATGAACATGAACGAACACGATGACCTTCTGGAGAAGGTCGAGAAGGCCAAGGAACAGATTGCGCAACTTCGCAAGCAGGAGTCCGAGCTTGAACGCGAAAAGGCCGCGCTCGAGGAGCTCAAGAACAAACAGGAGGAGTGGTACCGCGGCAAGAAGGAAGTCGGAGCCGCGCTGCTCAGGGCGATTGCCATCCTCGATGGAGAGGACGCCGACCTGAACCGCATGATCGCCCTCGCCCGCACGTACCGGGAAACATTCACTGGGCTGCTCGAAGCGCTCAACGCCGTCAAGGAGGATCGCTGGACGTCCGCTACCCTGAGGGAGGAGCTCAACAAGGTGCTCCTGATCATCCAGAAGGGGAGGAGGGAGCTGGGCGCGGCGAAGACCCGCATCCCCGCCCTTGAGGCGAAGGAGGGCCCTGCCGGGGTCTCGGGAGAGCCCGCCGAGATGAGTGAAGCACGTATGCGGAATCTCAGCGCCCCGGAGCTTGTACGCATCGGCTTCTGGCTCGCCTTGCCCGCGGCGGTAATGGCCATCGCGGTCGCACTCATCATCGCGCGGCTGTAATACCATGAACTGGACACCCTGGCGCCGGCGGGAGTTCATCGCGGTGCACATCAAAGCGATTGACGCCCGAATCTCCACCCTGCAGGGGGAAATCAAGCGGCTCGACCGGTTTATCGAGCATCCGCGGCCGACCCGTCGGAGGGAAGAGGTGACCATTGCCCGGCTGCTGGGTCCCACCGTTCTGCCGGAATCCAAAAAGCGGTTCGTGAGCTACCTGAGCACCGGCAGTTTTCAGACGATCGGGCTCAGGAGGCACGAGCAGCGCGCCGCGAAGATCAAGGCCGCGATCATTGTCCTCCTGGTGATCGGCGTGGCGTTCTTTCTCCTCTATACCTTCCTCGTTCCGTTCCTCTGGTGAGGTTGTGCAAGACCGCGGTTACGGGGCTCCCTCGAATCACATTCCCTCGCCCCTCGCCAGAGGCGAGTGAGATTGAAGGGGAGGGTGCTCCTGGCTCAGCTTGTAGGGCATCGCGACCTCCTTTAAAAGTTTTCCCAAACCCTTATAGGATCGCTGCCCTGCAAGCTCTTTTCAACCCTTTTTTCCCTCCCGCCAAGATCGTAAAACTTGTCGTCCCTTAAGACCTAAACCAACATGTCTCCGTATAGAAAGCAGGTATGAGAGCGCAAACGACTGCACATTGTCATTCCTGCCCCCGTTTTCACGAGGGTAAACTCCAGTAGGAATCTAGCTTAGAAAGCTTCATTTTTGGATCCCCGCTTGAGTTTACACTGAGCGCAGTCGAAGTGCGGGGATGACCACTATCCTCGTATGAGTGGGCAACTTTTTGGGACATGAACCATTTTTTTAAAAATAT
>JAPLCY010000178.1 GCA_026391995.1 Candidatus Auribacterota bacterium | reverse complement strand
TCCTCTGGTATGGCGATCCTGCGCACCGGTATCGCCTTCTTCAATGTGTCCCCCGCAAGCCCCCGGATGGTTGCGCTCATCTCGGTGCTGACTATCCCCGGGGCGACCGCGTTCACGGTGATCCCGCGCGAGGCAAGCTCGAGGGCCGCCGCCCGCGTGAGGGCGTTGAGCCCCGCCTTGGACGCCGCGTAGTTCGCCTGACCCTTCCCGCCCTTCGTCCCGGAAAGCGATGAAATGTTGATGATCCTGCCCGCGCGTTGCAACACCATCCCCTCCGCCACCGCGCGCATGAAATAAAACGCGCCGGTGAGATTTGTGTCGATGACCGCGCGCCAATCCTCAACGTCCATGGAGGAGAGAAGAGAATCCTTCACGATTCCGGCGCAATTGACAAGGATGTCGATCTGCCCGAAACGCGCCGTCACCTGCTCCACGCACGCACGCACCGCTTCCCAGTCGCGCGCGTCGCAGGCAATGGCCATGCCTTCCCCCCCCCGCGCGGCGATTTCCTGGACCACCCCCCGCGCCGCTTCGTGCGCCCTCACATATGCAATCGCGACCCGGGCTCTTCTGGACGCGAAGGCGAGGGCGATCGCGCGGCCAATGCCGCGCGACCCGCCGGTCACCAGCACAGTGACATTGCTGAAATCCTCTTGCTGCCAGGCCATCATGCCCTTTCTATCCGTCTCCCGCACTCCATAAGCGCGGGGAGCTGCTCCTCAAAATAGCGGCCTATCGCGGCATCGGTCCCCGCGAGCCCGGAACCCAGGGCCTCAAGCCTGATGCGCGTAAGCGTAAATTGGCCGACCACGGCCTTTCTTTCCCCCACCCTTCCCGTGCCGCAGAAGAGCGCCGTGTCGCCAGTGCGCTCCTTGATCTCCACCTCAATGGCAAGCTCGTCACCGGGCTCGACCGCGTTGCCGTAGCGCACCGCCCGGACCTCCGTGAGCAGGATGACTGATCCACGACACCCGTCGCTCAATCGCATGAGCCATGCCCCCGCCTGGACGAGGGCCTCAAGCATCAGCACGCCCGGCATAATGGGAAAATCAGCGAAGTGATCGGCGAGGTACTCCTCTCCCCGCGCAAGCACCTTGGTGGCGGTGAGGCTCCTGCCCTCCTCGTATCCGTCTATGCGGTCGATCATTCGGAATCGCATCAGGCCTCACCCACCGGCGCCTGGATCTCCGGCGCGGGATCGCCCTTCCGCTCGAGCGTGATCTGTCCCGTGTGCTTCTCCGTGGCGTGTTTCTTGTGTCCCTTGGCAAACTTGACGGACACCACCTTCGACACCCCCGACTCCTCCATCGTGATACCGTACATCACGTCAGCCATGCTGATTGTGCGCTTGTTATGGGTGATGATGATGAACTGCGAGCTCTTCAGGAATTGTTCGAGCAGGGCGAGGAATCGATTGATGTTCGACTCATCCAGAGGAGCGTCGATCTCGTCGAGGACGCAGAAGGGGCTCGGGCGGACCTTGAAGATGGAGAAGAGGAGCGCAACCGCCGTGAGCGCCTTCTCCCCGCCGGAGAGGAGCGATATGTTCTGCAGCTTTTTCCCGGGCGTCCTGGCGACGATGTTGATCCCCGCGTCAAGCACGCTCGCCCCCTCCTCGAGGTGGAGATCGGCGCCGCCGCCGCCGAAGAGATCCTTGAATATCTCCTTGAAGTTCCCCTTGATCGCCTCGAACGCCTCGGCGAACATCCTGGTGGACTCGGCGTTCATCTTGTTGATCGCCTTCACCAGCGATTCCTTCGCGTTGAGAAGATCCGCCTCCTGTTCCGTAAGAAACGCCAGCCGCTTGGCCAGCTCGTCGTGTTCCTCAAGGGCGACCATGTTCACCGGCCCGAGGCGCGCGAGCTTATCCTTGAGCTCCTGGATCTGCGCGGCGACGCCCCCCCAATCGGCGACCGAGGCATCCGCCGCCATCTGGGTGATATCCTCGCCGTACGCCTCCCGGATGCGGTCAATGAGCGCGCCGCGCTCCCCACGCTGCTGGGCAAGTGACACCTCGATCTGCGAGAGCTCATCCTTGATCTTCCCGACACCGTCCATGCGCTCCCTGAGAAGGGCGTCGATCTCCTTCTGGCGGCCGTACATCCCCGCCTTCCTCTCCTCGCGCTGACGCACGTCGCTCTCGTTCGTCTCGCGCTGGGCGATGAGGGTTTCCATCTCGCCGTGGAGCGAGGAGATTTCCGCAATCAGCTCCTCGCGGCGTAACGCCGACTTCCTGAGCTGCTCTTCACGGTTTTTGAGAGTGCCCGATGAGCCCTCGCGCTGGCGCCGTATTTGCTCAAGGTGCGTCCGTATGCCGCTCTCCTTCTCCGCGGCCGCCGCGGCCTTTACCTTGATCGTGGTGACGATCGCGAGGCACTCCTCGCTCACGGCTGTCTTGGCCGCAAGCTCATGCTGGTGCCCGGCCAGGGCTTTCTCGATCTCGCGCTGCCGCTCTTCCGCGGCCGTGATCGCCGACCCGAGGCTTCCCTCTTTGGCCGTCGCCTCGCGGCGGGCGGTCTCTATCTCGCCCTCCTCCGTGCGGGCGGCGCACAGTTCCGACTGGAGCCCCTCGAGCACCGCGGACGCGCGCACCTCCTCCGTGCGGGCCTCCGCGACGGCGATATCGGCCCTGCTGACCGCCTCCCGTGCCGCCGTCAGCAGCTGCTCGCACCGCGCCACGCGCGCGTCGCCCTCTTCCATCCTTTGCCGCACCCCCTCCCGTTCCCCGCGGAGGCGCTCCGCCTCTGTACCTGCCTCTTTCAGCTCGCGTTCGCGAGAAAGGAGTGGGGATGCCTGATCCGTCGTGCCCGGGCTGACCCGCAGCTCGCCGCGCGCAACGAGGAGCTCTCCGGAGCGGGTGACCACCCTCGTCCCCGGGATGCATGACGAAATCAGCCTCCTCGCATCGGTGAGCTCATCGACGATAAGCGTGGCGTTGAGGAGGTAGTGCGCCGCGCATGTGAACGCGGGATCGACACGCACACACTCCAGGGCCCGCCTGGCGGTTCCGGGGCCAGGGGACGACGCCTTGTCTGAAACCGGCGCCAGCTCGTCGCACGGGAGGAAGGTCCCGGCCGCGCGCCCCGAGAGGAACGCGGCGGCCGCGCACGCCTCATCGAGTGTGCCGGTGAGCACGGACTGGAGCGCATCCCCCAGCGCCGCCTCCACCGCGCGCTCGTATCCTTCATGCGGGATTATCTTTTCAGCGACGATCCCGTTCACGCCGCGGAGCACGCCATCCTCACGCCGCACTTCGGCCATGATCAGCTGCACGCCGCGAGCGTATCCCTCATAGGTCCTCGCATAGCGCTCAAGGATCGACACCCTCGACTCCGCGCGGGCGAGGGCCTTCTCCTGCCGCAGCAATTCTTCCCTGATCTCCGCGACGTCGCAGCGCGCCGACTGCGCATCCGCCAGGGCCTTTTCCAGATCACGTGCCGCGGCGCCGCGCAGCGCGTCACAACCCTCGCGCCTCGACCGTCTCGAGTCTGTGTCGCCCCGCGCCAGTTCGATCTTCTCCAGGAGTTCGCGCCCCTCGACCTGAAGGCGCGTCGCCCTGAGCGCAGAAGTCCTGCTGCCGTGGCGCACGCCGGCGAGCTCGTTTCGCTGCTGGGAGGTGCGGTTGATCAGTTCTATGAGCTCGGTCCTGAGCCTGTTCGCCTCGGCCTCGCGGCTCCGGAGTTCGCTTCGCACCCCCTCCAGCCTGCCCTCGATGGAGGCAAGCTCGGCAACCGCGTCCAGGTGCTCTCGCGCCGCCTTCTCCACCGCGGCGATGAGCGATGCCTCTTCCTCCTGCACGCGCTGGAGCAACGCACGCAGCTGTGCGATCTCCTCGGCGCAGAGCGCCTCGCTCTCTTCGAGCTCACGGATCAGCTTCTCATCGGCCTGAATCCTGCTCCGGTGGGTCTCAATGGTGCCGCTCACGCCCATGCGCCTCGCCTGGACGGTGCCTAGTTCCTGGTCAAGGGCCCTGAGGGCGTCCCGGAGCGATTCCTGTTCGTCCTCGAGCACCCGCAAATCGGATTCCATCCCACGCTCGCGCTCCTTCATCGCGTCGCGATTCTCCTCCGCGCCACGGATCCGCCCGTCGATCTCCGTTCTCCGGTGTGCCCCGTGTTTCAGCTCAAGGCTTTTAAGATTCTCCGCGACCTCTTGCGCGCGCCGCGCGCGCGCCGCCTGGCGTTCGACAGAGCCGAGCTGGCGCTTCACCTCTTTGATGATATCGCTCAGGCGGAGTAAATTCTCCTCGGTCGACTCCAGTTTGCGCATCGCCTCGCGCTTGCGCTCCTTGTAGCGGGTAATGCCCGCTGCCTCTTCGAAGATAAAGCGCCTGTCCTCGGGTTTCGAGCTGAGAATCATATCGATCTTGCCCTGCTCGATGATCGAATAGGCACTGATGCCGATGCCGGTGCCGGCGAATAGGTCGTCAATGTCCTTAAGCCGGCAGGGGGTGCGATTGATGAGGTACTGGCCCTCGCCCGATCTGAAGACGCGACGGCTGACGGTCACTTCGCTGCAGTCGAGCGGGATTGTGCCTTCCTCATTGGTGAGCGTGAGAGAAACCTCGGCGAACCCGAGGGGCTTGCGTTCATCGGTCCCGTTGAAGATGATGTCTTCCATCTTCAGGCCGCGGAGGAGGCGGGCATTCTGCTCGCCCATGACCCATCGGATGGCGTCGGCGACGTTGCTCTTGCCGCATCCGTTGGGGCCGACAATCGCCGTCACGCCCGGCTCGAAATCGATCCTGGTCTTGTCGGCAAACGACTTGAAGCCCATCAGTTCGAGGGATTTAAAGTGCATGACGGTTACTTTGCTGCGGCAGCGTCTGGCGGTTTGGCGCGCGGTGTCCGGAGCTCACGCCACGCCACCCCTGCGCCGCTGGATCTCCCTGATCAGCCGCGGAATGATTTCAAACAGGTCGCCCACCAGGCCATAGGTGGCAACCTTGAAGATGGGGGCATCGGGATCCTTGTTGACGGCGATAATGATGTCCGATGATTGCATGCCCACCAGGTGCTGTATCGCCCCCGAAATACCGCACGCAACGTAGAGCTTGGGCTGCACGGTCTTCCCGGTCTGCCCCACCTGGTAGGAATAGGGGACCCAGCCGGCGTCGACCGCGGAGCGCGACGCCCCCACCGCTGCGCCGAGCGCGCGGGCGAGGTCGCACACGACAGAGAACTTTTCCTTTCCCCCCACCCCGCGGCCGCCCGACACAATAATGTCGGCCTCGGTAATGTTGATTGTCTCGGCAACTTCCTCCACGCTCTTGAGCACCGCGAGGCGCGACTCGCATTCTTCGCCGGCCACGGGCACCCGCACCACCTCGCCCGCCCGCGCCTCGTCCGCCGGAAGGGCTTTCATCACCTTGTGCCGGACCGTCGCCATCTGCGGCCGGTGACGATTGCAAAGAATGGTAGCCATGATATTGCCGCCGAAGGCGGGACGCGTCTGAAGAAGATGCCCTGTCCCTTCCTGGATATCCAGCCCCGTGCAGTCCGCGGTGAGGCCTGTCCGAAGCTCCACGGCCACCCTCGGGATAAGCGCCCGCCCGATGCAGGTCGCTCCCGCGAGAACGATCTCCGGTCTCTGTTCCCGGATCAGCTTCGTGAGGAGGCGCGCATATGATTCGTCATTGAACTCCTCAAGCGCGTCGGATTGGATGACAAACACCCTGTCGG
>JAPLCY010000379.1 GCA_026391995.1 Candidatus Auribacterota bacterium | reverse complement strand
ACGCTGGAAATCTGGGGCAGCTTCGCGAACACCATTTTGGACTGGGATGCGTATGTGGTGATCATGGGGAATGGGAAGACGTGGTCGGTCATGCCGGAAAACACGTTAAAAAAAGGAATTTATGCGCTGGTTAAAAAAGCGATGGAAATGCATTACGACTACCTGGTTGGGTACGGGTTCGGGCCGGTCAGGATTTTCTATATGAGGGTACCCTCCGGGGCTTCCGGGTATTACACGGTGTATTGTGCGATACTTCCCACCGGGACCAAGCCGACCATGAACAATGCCCGGGGGCCCTACAGTCAGTTGAGCATAGCCGGGTTTCAGATCATCCGCTGAGGAGAGCACGGGTATGTAGACGTGGGCGGGGGTGCTGCAATCTCCCGTGCGTGTGTGTCACTCCGGATAACCGCCTTTCGCCGGGTCCTTGCGCGTGCTCCAGGCGCATTCCTTCACGGTGAGCCGCTTCAAGGTGTGCCATCCAAAAGATCCCTGTCGCTGAATTTTCATCGCCATGTCCCGAAAAATAGTTACGCGGCAAGAAGCGTTTCGTTATACTATCCCCCGTACCGCGTCCGGAAGGGCTGATAAGTCCCAATGAAGATTCTTCTTACGAACGATGACGGGATCAACGCGCCGGGTCTCTACGCCCTGTACCGCGAGATGCGGAAGGTCGGCGAGGTATCCGTGATCGCGCCCGCCACGGAGCGCAGCGCCGTGGGGCACGCCATCACGACGGTCGACCCGCTCAGGGTCGCCGAGGTCAAGCGGGACGGGGAGTTGTACGGCCTCGCCGTGTCGGGCACCCCGGCGGATTGCGTGAAGATCGCCATCAATTCGCTCCTGCCCGAAAAGCCGGATGTCGTGGTGAGCGGCATCAACCAGGGCCCCAATACGGGGATGAACGTCATCTATTCGGGGACGGTCTCCGCCGCCACCGAGGCGACGATGCTCGGTGTTCACGCGATTGCGGTCTCCCTCGACAGCTTCACCTCGACCGAGTTCGCCTACGCGGCCGCGTTTGCCGCCTCCCTCGCTCAAATAGTGGCGCGTAAGGGCCTGCCCGAGGGCGTGCTCCTCAATGTGAACGTGCCCGTGATTCCCAAAGACCGGATACGCGGCGTCATGGTGACCCGGCAGGGGATGGCGAAGTTCAGCGAGGAGTTTCACAAGCGCGTTGACCCGCGCGGGCGCGCCTACTGGTGGCTGGGGGGCGAGCTCATGGAGATGAACGAGCAAGCGGGAACCGACAGCGCCGCCCTGCGCGAGGGGATGGTGTCGGTGACCCCCATCCACTACGACATGACCGCCTACGAGAGCCTTGACCTGATCAAGGGATGGAAGCTCACGGCGGATGGGGAGCAGGCGTAGCGATCCGGTCGCGCGCCTGGGAGGGCATGCGTACGAGAGCGTTGTGAAGGTGCATCGGCAGGAGGAATGTCATGACCGTTAAATGTCGCACAGTGCTTGTCATTATCGCGGTGATCCTCGGGACCTGCGCGTTGCGGCCGGCCGCCGTCACGGCGTTTGCCGACAGCAAGGAAACAGCGGACAGCGCCACGAAGGGGGCGAGCGGAAAGTTTGGCAGGGGGCTCGTGAACATCACGACCGGCTGGGGGGAGATGGTCCGCTGTCCCCTGCAGATCACCCGCGACCGCGGGGTCCTGCTCGGCGCGACCTGGGGGCCGCTCAAGGGCATCGCCATGACGGTCATCCGGACGGTGGGCGGCGTCCTGGAGACCGCGCTCTTCTTCTATCCCCTCCCCGGTAACTATGACCCGTACTTTGACCCGGAGTTCGTCTTCTCGAAACCCGCGCCGCGGCCGGCCGCCGGGTAATACCCGCGTTCGCGGCCCCCTCCTCGGAGCCCATGTCTCGATTGCGGGCGGCGTCGACCTGGCGATGCAGCGCGGCAGCTCCCTCCATTGCGACGCCATCCAGGTCTTTGTGAAGAGCAATGTCCGCTGGGCAATGCAGGCGTTGGCGCCCGGAGAGGAGGCGCGTTTCTCATGTGCCCGCGCGGCAACGGGGATCTGGCCCGTGATCGCGCACTCCTCCTACCTGATCAACCTGGCATCGGCCGATCCCTCCACGCGCAGGCGCTCAATCCGCTCCCTTGCCGACGAGCTGCGCCGCGCATCCCGGCTCGGCCTCCCGTCCCTTGTTCTGCATCCCGGCTCACATGGCGGGCGGGGCGTGCGGGAGGGGATGAGGCAGGTGGCCGCGGCGCTGGATGAGGTGTTCGCAGCCTGTGAGGGGTCAACATCGGAGATCCTGCTCGAGACCACCGCCGGGCAGGGACACAGCCTGGGGGGCCGTTTCCAGGAACTCTCCGGGATCATCCGGCGCTCATGTCATCCCCGGCGTCTGGGAGTCTGTGTCGACACCTGTCACATTTTCGCCGCCGGTTACGACATCCGCACCCCGCGGGGATACCGCTCCGTCATCCGGGAGCTCGATTCCGTGGTGGGGCTCCACCAGGTGCGGGCGTTCCACCTGAACGATTGCAAGGGCGCGCTCGGCTCGCATCTTGACCGCCACGAACATATCGGCAGGGGCGCGCTCGGCATGGGTGCGTTTGCCCTCCTCCTCAACGATCCCCGCTTCCGGAGTCTCCCGATGATTCTCGAAACGCCTAAGGGAAAGGGAACGGCGCTGGACCGGAGAAATCTCACTGCGCTCAAGTGCCTGGTTAAAACTGCGAGGTGATCAGGCGGGTGAGAAAGGGATGATCCGCACACACAGCATCATCCGCGGTGGGAAGGTGTAACTTATGCGGACTGAACGGATCGGGCGGATTAATCGAAAAAATCTGTATCTCCGATATGCTACAATAACCTTATCATATGGATAATCATATGGATAACCGTCTGGTTGATGAGGATCGCATCGCCCTCCGGCTCGCCGAGGGGTGCGGCGTCCTTCCCGGGACGGTGGGGAGGGTGGCGGACCGGATCGGGATCAATGTCCGCGCGTGCCGGTTCGGTTGTTTTTGAACAATGGCGCGGTGAGCCCGTGATGCGGGCCGGCGCGCGTGGTGTGGTGGCGATATGCCGATATTTGAGTACTGTTGCCAGCGTTGCCTCGAGGTGACCCCCGTCCTTGAGCGGCTGGGGAGCTGGGCGTTCTGGCGGAGGAAGTGCCGGAGGTGTGGCAGCAGGAGGCTGAAACGCGTCTATTCGACCTTTGCCACGAAACGCTCCCGGTCCATGGCGGATCTGATGGGGGAGATGCGCCGGCTCGGTCCGGTGAACTTCGTTCCCGCGCCGCCCCGTCCCGCCGGGCCGCCGCCGGGCGGATGTCCGTACGCGGCGAGTCCGGACGGGAAGGCCCGGGAGGGGACGTGATTCGCAGGGGAGGGACACCGGCGTGATTTCACTGCAGAGCGATTTTTGGGAACTCTTCTCCATCGCCCTGATCAGCCTGATCGTTCTCTCCGTGCTGATCGCGGCAATCGTGTCGTACATATCACAGGACAGGTGAGGTATCGGGAGCCATGCGCGTCGTCAAGGGAGTGCTTTTCTGTGTCTTCTTCACTGCGCTTTGTGCGGGATGCGTTCTCGGCGTGATGCGCGGGTTGGCGGCGAGGGCGCACTCGCCCGGCCTGTTCCAGACGTGGGTGGGCGAGATTCGCGACGCTGTCGGGGAAGCGGGTGATTGTATCGCGGATTCCCGCCGGGGGTTCGGGCGGCTGTGCGGCCGGTTTCACGGAAAGACAATAAGGAGCGGAGGGGCGTGATGAAAACAGTGCTGTGCTGCACGCTGGCGTTCGGTGGGCTGTGTTTCGCGGGGTGCGTGAATGTGGATCTCGGCCAGGCGAGCAAGGACTGGTCGGAGGTTGGAAAGAGTTTTGCCGAGCCGTACAAGAAGGGCGGCGCGCCGGCGTCCACGCCCGCGTCACCGCAGCGGTCGGCGCCCGTCAGCCGTTGAAGTTCGCGGCGATATCCTTTATGAGCGCCGCCTTCAGATTCGCTTCGACAAGGGGCGTGAGCATCCGCCGCACGTAGTTTTTGTTCGGCCCGCGCTCGGTGCGCTCCTCCCAGATGCTGAAATTCCTGTAGGCCACCGCCTGCACCCGGCGGGCGAGGAGCACCTTCTCGGTCTTGATTTCCCGTATGCGGTAGATCACTTCCGCCCCGCCCTGCCACGTCTGGGCCTTGATATTGAAGCCGAGGGGGAAACCGAAGAACGACCCTATGAGGAGGTACATCGGTATGCCGAGGGCGTTGCTCCCCATGAAGCGGCACATCGATTCACTGATCTCTCCCTCGAGAATCAGATCGGCCTTGCCGTCAATTGCGGTGCCGTCGATCGACTCCCGGTCTGCCTTTTTGTCTATCGGCACCACGAAGACGTTCCTGAAGATGTGATTGCGCTCCAGCTCGTCCTGGAGGATCTCCTGGAGCTCATGCCCGGAGATGAAGAGGGGATGGCGGGCAAAGCTCTTCTCGGCGAAGCGGCCGATCGCCACGGTGTGGCCGAACGGGGTCGCGCGCGGCTGATTATAGGTGAGCGGCGGGGGCGGGTGCATCATCCCCCCGCAGCCGAACACCGTTGAGAACATGGCGAGCTGCAACCAGACTAAACTTTTTTTCACCTGGGGCCTCTCCTTGCGGGATGAACCTTGAACCTTAAGGGATGCGCCGATTGCGGATTGCAAAAGCGCGAGGCCCACTGTATCATTACCCCATGGCGAAGTCAAACGCAAAACGAGCCGTCACGGCCGTCCTGATCCCGCTCCTCGCCGCAGCCACCGGCATCGGCCTCTATGCCTATCCGCGGCGCGCGGTGCCCTCGGCCGACCGCCTGATCCCGCGCGAGGGCCTTGTCGCCTGCGTCCGGGTGACGGGGCTGGGAATCACCTGGCGTGAATGCGTGCGCAGCAGATTTGCCGCCCGGCTCAGCCGGGGGGATATCTTCCCCATCGACACCCTCCTCAAAAACAATCGCCGGTTCAAGCGGGAATGGGAGGGGCTGGATACCCGTTACTGGCCCGAGGTGTTCGGAAGGGAGTGCATCGCGGCGCTCTACGGGGAAGGCGCCGCGCTTCGCCCGGCCGTCTGGAGCAGGGTGGGGTGGAAGAGCAGGCTTTTTCACCTATGGGAACGGACGCGCGCCGCGGCATGCGTCTGGCGCGATCCAGAGACGCTGTCCGAGCGCATCGGCGTGTTGCGGGTGACCACGGTGCTGGACAGGCGGGATCGCACGGCGCGATTCAGCTATACCCTCATCGGCGACCTTGGTATCGCGACGATCGGTTCCGATGCGCGGTTCTGGGAGCGCGTATCGCGAGCGGCCGGCGTCGAGGCGCCACAGCCCCTCCCGCTCCCCCCGGCGGGGGCGCCCGTGTCAGGGGCATTCTCCGTCGACATCCCCGCGCTCGCCCCATACGCAAGGCCGCTCCTCCGGGAGCGCTCGGATGATCCCCTGGGGCGAATCGCCGGTGACCCGCGCGCGCGAAAGGCCCTCGGATCGCTCTCACTCTCGGTTCGCCGCGTCGAGGGGGAGTTCTCGCTTGGCGCGCGATCTATCGGCATCGTCCGCGTGACCGGTGCTGTTGCGGAAGGCGAGGCAGACCGGCGCTCCCTTTCCCCGGACCCGCTTCTCCGCCTGTTCAAAAAGAAAGGCATCGCCTACGCGGCGGCGATATGCGATCCCGGCGTGCGGATCGACCGCTGGGGACAGCGCCGCGGCATCGAGGCGGTTGAGTTTATGCGCGGCGACGCGGCTGAACTCCTCCCCGCGGAGGATTGTTCGTTTTCCTGGTTGGGGGAGGGGTGTTCGCTGCTCCTCTACGCCGATGATGCGGGCCTGCCCCGCCTGGCCGCCGCGATCCCCATCAACGACCCTCGCGTAGCCAGGGAGCGTCTCGACCGCTACGCGACCCTCGCGAACGGGGCGGTGGTCAGCGTGTTCGATGCCGGGGGAAATCGACTGTGGTCAACGGAAAGCGCGATAGGCATCACGCGGCGCGTGGAGAGCCGGGTGCCGCGGTATCGTCTCGACCTCGAGGGGAGGCTGGGGCGGCTTTATGCGCCCGTGCTGGTGCTCCACAAGGGGTTCCTCCTAATCGCGACCGGGGAGGATATTCTGAACGCCATCGAGGCCTCGCCCGGGCAGGGGCAACCGCCGGAGCGGGAGGCGGGGTTACTGCTGATGATCAGGGGCGCTGCCGCGGCGGGCGCCGGGGCTGCGGCGAGAGATCTGCTCGCCCTCGCCGCCCCGTTCATCGCCGATACGTCGGCACGGAAGACTGTCGAGCGCATGCAGACCGGCCTCGGCCTTTGCCAGTGGCTCGCTCCCCTGAGGGAGGGATGGGTCGGCGGCCGCAGGGAGAAGGACGCGGTAATCATTCGTTGCGGCGCTGAATTTGCCGACATCCCTCCCCGCTAGCGCGGCCTTCCGCCGGTCGTGTTCCCTCTCCTCTTCCCGCTATGAAAAACTCCTATGACGGCTATTCCGTTCTCGGCAGGGGAATGGTTCGCACCGGGCCGAACGTATCCAGCGGCTCCTCGAACTGGTCCCGCTCTCCCACGACAAGGATTGTCGCCCTGTCCGGGTGCAGATACGCGCGCGCGACGCGCAGGATGTCGTTGCCAGTGATTTTCATCACGCGCGAAACATAGGTGGCGAGATAATCGCGGGGAAGCCCGTAGAACTCGATCCAGGCCATCTCCGTAACCACCTGGGACGGGCGCGTGAAGCGGAAGACAAAGCGATTCACCGCCGCGTCCATCGCCCGCTCGAGCTCCCCGGGGGTCACCGACTCTTCGCGTATCCGCTCCATCTCCCCGATGATGATCCGCAACACCGTTGTCGCGCTCCGCTCCTTTGTCTGGCAGACCGCGTAGACGAGCCCCGCCTGGAGACAGGCGCTCACATTCGTGCCGGCGTGGTAGGCCAGCCCCTTCTCCGCGCGCACCCGCTCGAGCATCCGGGAAGAAAAGGCGCTGCCGCCGAGGATATCGTTCATCAGGGTCATGACGAGATAATCGGGATCGTCCCGGCGCATCCCTGTGTTGCCGATGAGGAGGTGCGCCTGCTCGGTCGCCTTCCATAAATAGTCGACGGCGAGGGCTGCGGGGGTTGGGACGGGCGGGATGGGGGGGGGCGCGGGGGCGCGGGCGCTGCCAAAGCGGCGATTGAGCAGCCCGATGACGGCGGCGCGGTCGAAATCGCCGGCCACGCCGAAGATCATGAGGGAGGGGCGGAAGTGCTCCCGATGGTATGCGACAAGGTCGTCGCGGGAGATGCGGTCCATCGAGCCCGGTTCGCCGATAACCGGGTGGGCGTATGGATGGTTCCCGTACACCAGCCGCTGAAACTCGCGTTCCGCGATCTCCCGCGGCTCGTCGTTCCAGCGGCGGATCAACTCGCGCATCTGGGCCTTTCGCAATTCCAGTTTTTCTGGTGCGAATGCAGGATGGAGGATGATGTCGAGCGTGTAAGGGAGCGCCGAGTCCATCACCGAGCTCAGGCAGGAGAGCGCCACGGTTCCTGCGTCTTGATCCGTGCCGGCGCTGACTTCGGCGGCGCGGAGTTCGAGTTCGCGGTCGAGTGCGTCGGCCGGCAGTTCGGCCGTGCCGCCGGTCCGCATCACCGTGGCCGTGAGCGCGGCAAGCCCCTCCTTCAGGCCGGGGTCGTACGCCGACCCGGCGGGGGCGATGCAGAAAAAGTCGACAAGGGGGAGGCGGCGGTCGGGGAGGAGGTAGCAGGGGGCGCCGCAGTCAAGCATAACGCGCTCCACCGGGGGCGGGGCGAAGCGAAGGCGCTCCGCCCTGAACTCGGCCGGGTGGTGCACGGCCCTTTGTTCGCAGCCGGACAAGAGGACGAACGACAGGGCAGCGCAGAACAACGGGTGCATTCTTTGTTCATTCATTTATCGTGTGTGCCTCCCCCTTCTCCCGTATTGTTGCCGTGGTGCAGTTCTCGTCGCCGAAGTATTTTTTCGCGACTCGTACGATCTCCTGCGGGGTGACGGCGCGGACGCGCGGGATGTACCGGTTCAGATATTCCCATCCGCAGATCGACTCAAATGTCCCTATCAGCACCGAGAGCCCTGCCGCGGACTCGAGCCCGCGCACAAACCCGGCCTCCAGGCCGGTCCGCGCCTTCCGGAGCTCCCACTCCTCCACCCCGCCCTGCGCCAGGATCGCAAGCTCCTCGCGGAGCGCAGTGTCCAGCTCGGTCGTTGTGTGGGGCGGGCGCGGGATGGCGTGGAGGGTGAAGATCGTCGGATAGTTCGACGCGGGGTATTCGGCCGAGGCGGCAACAGCGATTTTTTTCTCCTCGACGAGGCGGCGGTGCAGCCGGGAGGTTCTCCCCTCCGAGAGTATGTACTCGATCACATCGATGACAACGCCGTCCTCATGGCTGAAGGGCGGCACATGCTAGGCGAGCGCGATGCGGGGGGAGGCCTGGGTCGCCAGGGCATTCGCCCGACGCACCCGCTGCGGCGGCTCCTCGGTCACCACGGG
>JAPLCY010000167.1 GCA_026391995.1 Candidatus Auribacterota bacterium | reverse complement strand
GCCTACCGCCATCTCGGGAGGGCGTATTTTCACATGAACGACTTTGGCGCCGCGATCAAGGCTCTCAAGCAGTCGCTGGAACTCGAGAAAAACAACTCCACGACCCTCCTCTTCCTCGGGCTCTGCTACCACAAGCTCAAGGAAGACGACAATGCCGCCGGCTGCCTCGCGAAGGCAATCGCCGTGAACCCGGGAAACGCCAACGCTCGCTACTCCCTCGGGCAAATCTATGAGGAACAGGGCAAGATCGACGACGCCATCGCTCAATACGCGGCGGCCGGCGAGCTGCTCCCGGAGGCCGCCGATGTGCACTACCGCCTCGGCCGCCTCTACGACAGGGTGGGAAAAAAGGACGAGGCGTTCAGAGCCTACCAGCGCTCCGGCCCCTATCTCAACAGGATAGGCGCCCCCGAGTAACCCCCCTGAGTAACCCCCACCCCCCGCGCGACCCGATGTGCTCTACTACCGCCCTTTAGCAATAGCAAAGAATGCGGGGGAATACGACCATGGCCAATGCGGTTGATCTCAGGCGTGGTGTGGCGATCATGTATCAAGGGGCGATCCACGTCGTTACCGAGTACCAGCACGTCACCCCGGGGAACTGGCGCGCCTACGTGCAGGTGACGATCCGTAACATCAAAAACGGGAATTCGTTCCAGGCGCGGTTCAGATCCACGGAAAACGTCGAGGTGGTGACGCTGGAGAGCCACACGCTCCAATATCTCTATCGTGATTCCCACGGGTTCAACTTCATGAATTCCGAGGACTTCAGCAATGTCACCCTCAGCCCCGCGGTGGTGGGGGACACGGCGAAGTTTTTAAAGGAGGGCGAGGAAATCGAAGGGCTGTTCCACGGGGCGGAACCGATCGAGCTCTCGCTCCCCGCCAGCGTCGTGTTGAAGGTCGTCACCACGCCGCCGGGTTTCAAGGGCGACTCGGTCACCAACCTCCAGAAGCCCGCGACACTCGAGAACGGGCTGGAGATCAACGTGCCGCTCTTCATCAAGGAGGGAGACCTCGTGCGCGTGGACACGCGGACGGGAGCGTATATGGGAAGAGAGCAGGCACGGGATTGAAAATTGTAAATATCAGATTGTAAATTTACAGCTTTCAATCTTCAATGTGCACTCCTGTCTTCTATGGGTCAGGCCTTCTTGAGCTCTTCCGGGCTCAGGAGCCTGAAGCCGACCTTCAGCTTCACCTGAAACTCGCTCACCCGGTCGCCCTCGATCCTGCCGCCGAGGCGGTCCACCTCGAACCAGCCCATCGCCTTTATCGACTTCCCGGCCTCCTTGACGGCGTTCTGCGTGGCCTCGGCGAAGCTCCTGGGCGAAGTCCCGATGATTTCAGTGATCTTATAGATCTTGGACATGTTTCCTCCCTTCAGGTGGTTACCCGCTGAAATAGCTTTTGTGACGCTCGATGAAGCCCATGGTCTGGACAAACGCCTCCTCGCTGTGCGGCTCAAAGGTGATCACGGCGCGCACCCCGTGTGTCCGGAACAGGCCGAAGACGGCGTCGAAATCGATACTCCCCGCCCCGGGCGCGAGGTGCTCGTCCCAGGCGCCGGCGTTGTCGGTGATATGCACCTCCTCGATCACGCGTGCGCACCGCCGGACCCATTCATCGAGAGGGGCGCGGCCGAAGACGTGGCGGTGAGCGATATCGAAGCAAAGCCCGAGGTTGCCGGCGCCGACCGCCTCCAGCGCCTCGATCAGGAGATCGGGCGCGGGCTCGAAGGTGTTCTCGATGACCAGGCGCACATTGCGCTTACCCGCGGCCGCGCAGAGCTCCCGGAGCGACGCGACGAGGGCGTCCCGGTAGGCTGATTCAAGACCGCGTTTGTTGAGCGTGTCATACCCGGAGTGAAAGACCACCGCCTCGCCGCCCATGGCCACGGCGAACTCAATCGCCTGCATGTATCTGGCCACACACGCCGCGCGCACGGCCGGATCGGACGCGCCGAGTATCATATCGGAGATCGGGCCGTGGACGCGGCGCCGGCACCGGTGTGCGTCCAGGAGCGCCCTGGCACGCGCGGTGCGGGACGGCTCCAGGCGCTCAAGCACATCCCCATCGACAAATACCTCGGCATTCACCCGGTATCGCCCGACGAGCTGCTCGTGCTCGAGCAGGTAGTCGAGGGGAACGCCGAAAAAGATGTTATTATCCATACCGCCCCGCCGCTTCGTTGCTATACTAGGTCATGCACCCCGGCATCCGGCCCATTATAGAAGAACGGGAGAATATTGCAAAATGATTTCCCGCACCCTTCACCCCTGGAGGATGAGCTACCAGCGGGCGGTCGAAACCCAGGAGCGCCTCCGCCGCGCCATCAGGGTCACGCCTCTCTCGCGCGCCCCGCGCCTCGTCGCCGGCGCGGATGCCTCCTATGAAACGGGGGGCGACATCTTCTTCGCGGCCGTGATCGTGTTCTCCCTCACGCCATGGCGCGAGGTGGATCGCGCCGGGGCGTGGGGGCGTGTGGCCTTCCCGTACATCCCCGGCCTCCTGAGCTTCCGGGAGGCGCCGATCCTGCTGCAGGCGTTCAGGAAGCTCCGCGTGGCTCCGGATCTCATCATATTCGACAGCCAGGGGATCGCCCACCCGCGGCGCATGGGCCTCGCCGCCCATATGGGACTCCTGCTCAGCATCCCCGCGATCGGTTGCGCGAAAAGCCGCCTCATCGGCGACTACCGGGAACCCGGGAAACGCGCCGGCTCCCGTTCCCCACTCATGCATGAGCACGCCCGCATCGGGACCGTCCTCCGCACCCGCGACGGCGTGAAGCCGGTCTTCGTGTCGCCCGGGCACCTTATCGACCACAGCGGCGCGGCGCGCTGGGTCATGAAATGCTGCCGTGGGTTCCGCCTCCCCGAGCCGACCAGGCAGGCGCATATCCTCGCCAACGGGCTCAGACGCGGAAGAAGCGCACATCGATGAACACGGCCCACTCCCCCCTGCCCCGCTGCGGCGAGAAAATCTGCCGCACCATCATGAGCCCCTCCGGCATCCCGGGGAGCGACTATTCAATCAATCCGTACACCGGGTGCACGCACGCGTGCGCTTACTGCTACGCGCGTTACATGCAGCGCTACTCCGGGCACCGGGAGCCGTGGGGGACGTTCGTCGACGCGAAGGTTAACGCCCCGGCGGTCCTCGTCAGGGAAGTGCGCCGCATGCGGCCGGGGACGTCGATCTTCATAAGTTCGGTCACGGATCCCTACCAACCGGTTGAGGCGCGCTACCGGATCACCCGCCGGACACTCGAAATCCTCGCCCCCCTCCCTTTCTCGGTGGGCATACACACCAAGTCCGCACTCGTGGAAGATGACCTCGATCTGCTCCGCAGCTTCAGGGATATATCCGTTACGTTCACCATCGTAACCGCCGACGAGCGCTCCGCCCGCTGCCTGGAGCCGGGCGCCTCCCCGATCGGCGAGCGTGTGCGCGTGTTGAAACTGCTCGCCGATGCGGGCATCGCCACCGCGGTCTTCATAGGCCCGGTCATTCCCTATGTCACCGAGCGGTCTCTCGATTCACTCCTCGAAGGGATCGCGCTCGCAGGCGTCAGGGAGGTTATGCTCGACGACCTCCATTACGCCGGTCGTCTCGGCGACCGCCTCTTCCCTGCCATGCGGGCCATTGATTCCTCACTCCCGGCGCGCCTCCGGGCCCTCCCGCAAGATTATTCTCAACAAATCAGCCGAATTGTTCTAGAATTCTGCAGGTCGCGGCACATGCGCTGCCGCTCATTTATCTAGTTATTCAGGAGGACCATCATGCGCCCACACATTATCCTGTTAGGATGCGCCGCCGTATTCCTCGGGGGGTGCGGCTGGAAAACGTTCTATACGCCCATCCGGCTGACCGGGAAGGTCGTCGAGGCCGACACGAAGACACCCGTGCAAGAAGCGTATATCGATGTCGCAAATGACCGCGAACAGCTCGACCTCGTGTTCACCACCCCATGCCGCACCGATGACCGGGGGCAATTCGACACGATATACCGCTACGCCTATGACCGCTGGTTCTGGCTCTCCCTTCCCGTCCCCTGGTACAAAAACACGCCGGAGCGCCTCTATATCGAAGCGTCGAAGACAGGCTACCGGAATCGCGTGACGGATATCGAGTGTCCGCCGCTGAAAGGCGGAAAGGAGGACGTGCCGCCCGTCATCGCCGTTGAACCGATCAACCTGCACAAGGCGAGCCCGGTGCGCCGCCATGCCCGTGATGAGTAGATCACCGGTGCGCCGGGCCGGCCGCCCG
>JAPLCY010000048.1 GCA_026391995.1 Candidatus Auribacterota bacterium | reverse complement strand
TCATTCCACATCATCTCGACCTCAGTCGCGCTCTGGACATTCATAGCGGTCCTCGTCCTCCCTTGCCGAGCCCTTGCTGCGCCCGCCGGCAAGAGGGGGCTGTTGCACTGGATGGGGGCGCTGTCCCTGATTGTGTTCTCCTGCACCGCCGCGCGGGTGACATGGGGCGAGTTTTCTTTCGACCGTGCATTCAAGCGGGCCACCAACGCCAACTACTTCAGGCGTCACGACGTGGCCCTTGCATTTTTTCAGCAGGCGCTCCAGATGCAACCCTCATCCGGCCAGCTCAAGTTCCACTACGGTTCAACGCTTATCCAGCTCGGCCGCTACACCGAAGGAGCGGCCGTCCTCGAGGAGAGTAAAAAGAACTTCCAGGATATCTTCCTGCTGAAAAATCTCGGGCTCGCGTACGAGCGGCTGGGGCAGCCCGAGTGCGCGGCCGCACAGTACGCCCGCTGGCGGGAGATGGGGATCGTGTCGCACGAGGCCACCAACATGATGGCGATGCTCCGCTACCGGCAGGGGCGCACCGCGGAGGCCGAACAGCTCTTCAGGGAGACGCTCCGCGTGAGGCGGTGGGACTGGACCGCGCATGCGAACCTCGGCGCCATCCTGCTGGATGCCGGCAGAAACGATGAGGCGGTCGCGGCGCTTGATCCCGGTCCGGTCTGGATGTTCCCCGAGGCGTACACGCTCTACGGTGTGGCCCTCCTCAAGAAGGGGCGCTACGGGGAGGCGGAAGAGAACTTCCGGATCACCCTCGACCGGGACCCCCGCTCGATCAAGGCCCGCAATAATCTCGCCGCGCTCTATCAGATGACCGGGAAACCCGGCGATGCCGTGCGGGAATGGGGAGAGGTTTTGAAGATCGATCCGGAAAACGCCATTGCGAAGAAGAATCTCGAGATGGCGACAAGCGCGGGGCTGACCTGCTGTTCCAGGTCATCAGCCAGCGTTACGAACGCGGCTCGATCGTGCTGACCACCAACAAGGCCTACAAGCACTGGCCGTCCATCTTCAACAACGACAGCACGCTGACCTCCGCCATCCTCGATCGCGTCTCGATGCTGGCGCTGCCGATGTGCGGGAGCAACACGACATTCTCGAGCCCGGCCAGCCCCGGCGCAAGTTCCGGTTCACGTTCATAGACATCCAGCCCGGCCCCTGCGATCCTGCCTTCCCGCAACGCTCGCACGAGGGCAACTTCATCCACCACCGGCCCGCGCGAGGTATTGATGAGGCAGGCATCCGGCCGCATGAGCCCGAGCTCGCGTTTGCCGATCAGATGCCTGGTCGCCGGCGTGAGCGGCACGTGGAGCGAAACAATCTCTGACTCCCGGAGCAGGGATTTCAGATCGGCCCGTCGCGCACCGCAGCACCGCTCGATCTCGGCGCATGCCACGGGGGAGTGGTAGAGGATGCGCATCCCGAAACCCACGGCGCGCCGCGCCACCGCGACGCCGATGCGCCCCGCCCCCACGATGCCGAGCGTCTTCCCATGGACATCATGGCCCGCCATGAGCCCGATCCCCCATCCCGTAAAACGCCCCGCGCGGGTATAGCGGTCGGCCTCCGGGATCCTGCGGGCGACGCCCAGAATGAGCGCCCAGGTGAGATCGGCGGTCGTCTCGGTGAGGACGCCAGGTGTGTTCGTGACAAGGATGCCGCGCGCCGTTGCGGCCGCGAGATCGATATTGTCGTAGCCGGCGGCGCAGTTGGCGATACCCTTCAGTGAGGGACAGCGGCGGATGACCGTGGCGTCAATCCGGTCGGTGAGGAGGCAGAGGAGCCACTCCCTGCCGGCGAGATGGGCAATGAGCTCGTCCCCGGAGAGGATGCGTCCGGCCGGGTTGATCTCGAACGCGATCCGTTCGCGGCGCAGGAGCTCCAGGCCCCGCTCGGGAATCGGCTGGCTCACAAAGACAGGCGGCGGCATGGCCCGCGTTATACCTTCATCTCCTTGAGGATCGCCTTGATGAAGCGGATGAAGTCGCCCTTGACCCGACGCGTGGTTTCGATCACCTCGGCATGGCTCAACGACTTTTCGAGGATACCCGCGGCCATGTTGGTCATGCAGGAGATGCCGAGCACGCGCATGCTCATCTGGCGGGCGACGATCACCTCGGGGATCGTGGACATCCCCGCCGCGTCGGCGCCGATCATCGCGTACCCCCTGATCTCGGCGGGGGTCTCGTACGACGGCCCCGGCGAGGCGAGGTACACCCCCTTCTGGATATGTATCCCCTCCCTCCGCCCCACCCGCTCCGCGAGGGCGAGGAGGTCGCGATCATATGGGTAGGTCATATCCACGAAGCGGGGGCCGAGGTCGTCCACATGCTCCCCCCTCAGGGGGTCCTGCTTGATATTGTTGATATGGTCGCTGATAAGCATCAGATCGCCGACCTTGAAGGTGCGGTTGATCGCGCCGGCGGCGTTCGTGACAATGACGCTCGCGGCCCCGAGGAGTTTCATCACGCGGACCGGGTAGGTGATGTCGGCCAGGGAATGCCCCTCGTAAAAGTGAAAGCGGCCGGACATGGTGACAATCCGCTTGTTGCAGAGCGACCCCAGCACCAGCTCGCCCGCGTGGCCCTCCACCGTCGCCATCGGGAAGTGGGGAATATTCTCGTAGGATATCTTCACCGGGTTCTTGATGTCGCGCACCAGGGCCCCAAGCCCGGACCCGAGGATGAGCGCCACCTGCGGCTGGATATCCGTCACCGCATGTATGTAGTCGACCGACTGCCGCAAATTTCTAAGCATCTTTTGCATCGCGTGTCACTTCTCCTTTCCCGCTACGGCTCGCGCCCGCCGCCCTGCCGGAGCCCGGCCTCCACCTGCGCCTCTTCTTTCTGAAGCCGTCCGAATGAAACCCCCTCCCTCCAGAGCGAGACAACGCCGAGGAGGTTAATGACGATATACTGTATCCCCCACGCCACCCAGCCGCAGGCCAGGGCCAGGCTGCCGGCATGACGGAAGACCACCAGCGCCTTCTTGTAGGCAAGCTGGTACGAGCCCAGGTAGCCGGGGGTGGGGAGCATGACCGCGACCGACAGCATCGAGAGGAGGAGCGCGTAGCCCGAGAAGCCCATGCCCCGGATGTCGAAGGCGCGGTTGACGCAGTAGTAGGTGAGAAGGATTCCTCCCCATACGAGAATCGAGTAGCACAGCGTGAGGGCGACCTGGCCGAGGTCGTGCAACACGTTCAAGCCCTGGAGAAACGAGCCGGTGACGCCCTCGACGCGCAGGGCGGCGCGCTCCGAAAATACGGCGATGCACCGGTGGATTGCGCGCTTCACCCCCTCGGGGCGCAGTCGCGCGGCCACGAGCAGCGCCAGCAGCCCGACATAGAGCGCCACGAGGGCCAGCCCGAGATGCTTGAGCTCGGCCTCGACGCTGAAGGAGAAGATAAGAAAGAGGAATATCCCCATCACGCAGACCGCGTCTGAGATCCGCTCCAGCACCACCGTCGCCAGGACGGCGCTGATATTGATCTTCTGCTTCTTGCCGACGAGGACGGCGCGGATGAACTCGCCGCTCCTGGCGGGGAGGATATTGTTCGCCATGAAACAGATATTGAGCGCGGAGAAAAGGTCGAGGAAACCGATCCTGCCAATCGGCCGGAGCAGGCACTGCCACCTGAAGACCCTGCACACCATGGTGAGGAGGATGAAGCCGATCGTCGGAATCATCCAGACATACCGGGCCTCTTTAAAATTGCGGACGAGCTCGGGGATGTTGGTATTGCGGAATGCCAGGACAAGGCACACCGCGGCCAGTGCCACACCGATAGCTGCGCGCGTCACTTTGTTCATCTGAGGTTCCTCGCGTGCACACCCGTCGCCGGGCACGCGCACATCGTCACATGATACCACCCGCGAAGCCGCATGGCAAAGGGTGTCTTCACGTATCCCGCACAAAGCTCCTGAGCGGAGGACCGAGGATTGTCTCGGCATCGCCGGCAAGCCGCCTGAACAACGCCGCGTTTATCCCCCCCCCCCCGCCGTATGGAACCATCCCCCAGAAGGGCGCCCCCGCAAGCTCCCGGATAGAGGCGGCGTTCTCCTCCCAGAGGCCTTCCCCCTCCCCCGGGCTGCAGGCGTTGAAGATAAACCCGGCGACCCGGAGCCCGCGCGTCCGGGCATGGGCGATGGTGAGTGCCGTGTGGTTGATCGTCCCGAGGCCGGGCCTGCCGACGACGAGGAGCGGCATCTCCCACCGTACGGCAAGGTCGGCGACGGTGAACTTCCCGCCGAGAGGGACGAGCAGCCCCCCGATCCCCTCGACGAGAAGCAGGTCGTGCCGCTCACGGAGAGCATAGAGGGCGCGATCGAGGACGCCACAATCGGGCGCGCGGCCCTCGCGCGCCGCCGCCACCGAGGGCGCGAGCGGATCGCTGAAGCAGACCGGATTAAGCAGCTCGATAGGATCGTCAAGGCCGAGCATCTCTTTCAGGAAAAGTGCGTCAGGCGAGCAGCACCGCCCGCCACGCATGACACCCCCGCTGGCCACCGGTTTCATGACGCCCGCGTTGAATCCCTCGCGCCGGAGAAGGTGCGCGAGCAGGGCGGTAACGACCGTCTTCCCCACGCCGGTGTCGGTGCCGGTGATAAAAAGCCCCCTGGCGGTCACCCGGTCTCCTCCCGGACGCAGCGGTGCATGATCCCGAGCATCCGCCTGAGCATCGTCGCCGGGATCGCGAGCGGCGGCATGATCACGAGGACGTCGCCGAGGGGACGGATCATCAGCCCGTAGCGCCGCGCCCGCATGCAGACGCGGTGCCCGATCCTCGCTGCATACGGATACGGCGCCTTCGATCGCTTCGATTTGACCAGCTCGATCCCCGCCATGAAACCGCACTGCCTGACATCGCCGACATGGGGGAGGTCGCGGAAGGGCCGGAGGAGTCGCGCGAGCAGCCTGATCTTCGGCTGGAGCCGTTCGAGCACCCCGGTATCGCGAAATATATTCAGGCTCGCCAGCGCCGCGGCGCAGGCGAGGGCATTTCCGCTATAGGAGTGGCCGTGGAAAAAGGTTCTTTTGGCGCCGAACGGCGCGAGGAATCCGCGATAGATTTTTTCGGTGGCGAGCGTCGCGGCGAGCGGCAGGTATCCGCCGGTGATCCCCTTGGCGAGGACGAGCAGGTCGGGCGTGACCCCCTCGTGCTCGCAGGCGAAGATCCTCCCCGTGCGGCCGAAACCGACCGCTACCTCGTCGGCGATCATGAGGATCCCGTGACGCCTGCAGAGCGCCGCGACCGCCTTCAGGTGCCCGGGGGGCGCCACCAGCATCCCCCCCGCCACCTGGACGAGCGGCTCGACGATGAGGGCCGCGAGCTCATCCCTGTGACGGCGCATTACCAGGTCGAGCGCGGCGAGGCACTCGCGCCCGCATCTCCCCGGATCCCCGCCGAACTCGCAGCGGTAGCAGTAGAATGACGGCCCGTCAATGGCCGGGAAGAGGAGCGGGCGGTAGAGCGTGTGGAACAGCTCGATGCCGCCGACGCTCACCGCGCCGAGGGTGTCGCCATGGTAGGCGTTCAGCAGCCTGATGAACTTCGTGCGACGGCGATACCGCCCTCCCTTCTGCCGCCAGTACTGGAACGCCATCTTCAGCGCGACCTCGACGGCCGTTGAGCCGTCGTCGGAGTAAAAAACGCGTGTGAGGCCGGGCGGCGCGATGCGGATAAGGGCCCCGGCAAGCTTGATCGCGGACTCGCTCGAGACGCCGAGCAGCGTGCTGTGGGCGACACGGCCGAGCTGCGCCCTGATCGCCCGGTCGATCTCCGGCCTCCGGTGGCCGTGCACGTTCACCCAGAGCGACGCGACGCCGTCGATGTAGCGGCGCCCCTCCGTGTCCTCCAGCATGCAGCCGCGGGCCGAGCGGATCACGACCGGCCTCTCCTGTTCCCAGTCACGCATCTGCGTGAACGGGTGCCAGAGACAGCGCAGGTCCTTCTTCTCGAGCCCGCGTTTCATCGCAATACCCCCTCCTCCGCTATGCGGGCCACCGCCTCCAGGAGGGCGCGTATGTCATCACCGGTATGGTCCGCCATTACGGTTAATCTCAGCCTGCTCGTCCCGCGGGGGACGGTGGGCGGACGGATCGCGGGGGCGAGAATTCCCCTCTCCCGCAGCGCGCGGGATACCCGCACCGCCTGTTCCGCCTCCCCCACCAGGAGCGGGATGATATGATGGCTGCTCCCCATCGTGTCCAGGCCCATGCCGTCAAGCCCTTCGCGCAGGGCATCCGCCGTGCGCAGGAGTGCGGCGCGCCGCCCCGGTTCCCGGCGGACAATCTCCAGTGCCGCCAGCCCGGCGGCGCAGACCGCCGGCGGGGGCGCGGTGGTGTAGATGAATGATCGCGCCCGATTACGCAGGCTGTCGACCAGCGCGGCCGAACCCGTGACGAATCCCCCCTCCCCGCCGAGCGCCTTGCTCAACGTCCCGAGAGAGATGTCGATCCCCTCCTCGACGCCGAGAAGCTCGGCAGCGCCCCTCCCCTGTGCCCCCAGGACGCCGGTGGCGTGCGCCTCGTCGGCCATCACCCACGCGCCGTGGCGCCGCGCGAGGGACACGATATCCCCCAGCGGGGCCAGATCGCCGTCCATGCTGAAGATTGTGTCGGTGATGACCAACCTCCTCCTCGCTCCGGATTCGGACCGGAGTATCCGCTCGAGCGCCTCCATGTTCCGGTGGGGATAGACGCGCAGCCGCGCACCCGAGAGCCTGCACCCGTCGATGATGCTCGCATGATCCAGTGTGTCGATGATGACGGCATCGCCCATGCCGGCGAGCGCACTGATCACGCCGAGGTTCGCCATGTAACCGGTCGCGAAAAGGATCGCCGCCTCCGCCTTTTTGAACGACGCGAGTTCCTCCTCGATGCGGCGGTGCAGCCGCATCGTCCCGGAGACCAGGCGGGATGCCCCGCTCCCCCACCCGTACCGGTCGATCGCCCGCCGCGCGGCCTCCGCCACCTCGGGATGGTTCGCCAGGCTGAGATAGTTGTTTGAGCAGAAGCAGAGGTACCGTGTGCCGCCGATCTCCACGCGCGGCCCCTGCGCCCCCTCGACGCACGCCGGGTCGCGATAGAGCCCCTCCTCCTTCAGCCTGTTCAGCTCGCGCATCAGGACCGCATCACGCATATTCAAGGAATCACTCATGACATTTCCCCACGACCACCACCCCCATCTGCCCACCGAAGCCGCAGGAGATGGAGAGGGCCCTTTCGCACGCCCGGGCGCGCGGGACACGCGGAGTGCAGTCGAGGTCGCACCGGGGGTCCGGCTGTCGCAGATTCGCCGTCGG
>JAPLCY010000066.1 GCA_026391995.1 Candidatus Auribacterota bacterium | reverse complement strand
CAGCCCCGCCATCCCGGCCGGGAGCTCGTGCACGATGAAGTAGGGGAAGACAGTGTCACCCGTGCCGGCCGCGACCTCCGCCTGAAGCAGCGGCGGCAGCGTGTCGGGCCGCGCGGTGTACAGCGCGAAGAGAGCCGTGCCTATGAAAAAAAAGAATGCCGAGACGGGGATGTAGAGCATGGCGCTGATCCACACCGAGCGGCGAGCCTGTGCCTCAGACTTCGCCGTGAGGTAGCGCTGCACGTAGCTCTGGTCGACGCCGAAGTTCTGGATGTTCATGATGAGGCCGTAGAGGAGCACCACCCAGAAGGTCGAGTGCACGAGGTCGGGGCTGAAGCTCCCGAAGCTGAACTTGTGCTGCTCCATGGCGATGCTGAAGAGCCTCGCCGGGCCGCCGGGGATCCGGGCTGGGATCAGGATCACGCACACAAGCGCGCCCGCGATCAGAATGATGCTCTGCACTACATCCGTGTAGATAACCCCCTCGATCCCGCCGAGCAGGGTGTACAGCGTCACCAGGCCTCCGGTGAGGAGGATGATGCTGCGCATCTCCCACCCCAGGAGCTGGTGCAGCGGAAGGGCGAGCAGATACATGATGGAGCCGACCCGTGCCATCTGCGTCAGGAGGTAGCAGAGGACCGCATACACGCGCGCGAGGGCCCCAAAACGGCGCTCGAGGTGGGCATACGCCGAGACCTCCCCGCAGGCGCGGTAAAACGGCACGAAATAGCGCGCCCCCACCCACGCCGCGACGGGGAGGGAGAGGCTGAAGACGAACGGGTTCCAGTTCGACGCGTACGCCTTGCCGGGCAGCGCAAGGAAGCTGATGCTGCTCACATAGGTGCCGAAGATCGAGAGGCCGACAATCCACGCCGGGAGGGTGCCTCCCGCAGTGGTAAACGCCGCGGTGGTGCGGCTCCTGCGGAGGAAATAGCAGCCGTAGGCGACCACGCCGGCCATGTAGGCCGAGAGCACAATGAGATCAATGAACGGCAATCGTGTCCCCACGGCACCCCCTTTCGAGCGAGTGCCTATCCTACCATAACGGGCGCGGCATGTAATCGCCGGGGCGTGTCTGCCTCGCACTTTGCGATCGCATACACGTGCTGGGCAAAGGACTTATTCATGCATGGGGACACTCTTTATAACATACTCCCGCGCAACTAATAAAAACTAAATAATATTATCATCTCATATTAATTACCACCACTCGCTGATGTAAATATGTGGCAATGTCTGAAGTAATAATTATTTGAATATAATATATTGCTATCCAACAAGATGCAAAGAGTGTCCCCTTATGTAAACTTGGACAGCCAGGCAGCGATTCCGTCCAGTGACCGGAACTCTTCCATCGAATGTACCCTGCACTCGGGAAGCAGCCTGCGGGTAATCGCCGCAAGCGAACTCCCCGGCCCTATCTCGAGAAAGATTTGCGCCCCCATTTCGTACGCCGTCCTCATGCACCCGTCCCAGTGTATCGGGCGGCTGATATGCAGTGCGAGCGTCGCAATCTCGTCACCGACCGTGTAGACCACCCTGTTCTCCGTGCTCGATATGACAGGCGTCTCCGGAGCCTTCAGTCCGGACGCCGCCAGCAGCACCGCAAAATGAGGGGTCGCCCCGGCCATGAGCGGCGTGTGCGACGGGACGGCGATGGGGAGCGTGTGCAGGCGGGCCTCCATTATCTTCCCGACCTCGGCCCCCACCCTCTCCAGTCCGGTTGCGGTGCCACCGATCACGAAATGGTCCTCGCCGTTGAAGATTGAAATATGCGTCCCCGCCCGCCGGCAGATCCGCTCTATCTGTTCACGCGCGATGCCCGACACCGCCACCAGGCCGCTCGGCTCGAGCACCGCTTCCTCCATAAACCGGGCGCGCCGCGCGCTCACATCGAGCAATGTCTCAAAGCCGAACGATCCCGCGCACGCGTAGGCGATGAGCTCGCCAAGGCTGTATCCCGCGAACACGATCGGCCTGGGCACGCGGGACCGGAGCAAATCCCACACTCCGAAGCCAAGGGCGCAGGTGACCGGCTGTGCAACGCACCCTTCCATCGTTTCTCCGGCAAGCAACGCGTCGAGACCACCACGGCTGACGCCCAATGCATCGCACGCACGCTGCACATAGCGCGTGCCCTCGGCGCTCTTCATGAGGAGCCGGAACATGCCGGGGTGGTGCATCCCCTGCCCGGAGAATATTATCGCCACGCCCATCGCGGAATCCTCTCGCATAGATGCACGAACACGGCG
Organism: Candidatus Auribacterota bacterium; assembly: GCA_026391995.1. Classification (GTDB taxonomy): domain Bacteria; phylum Auribacterota; class Tritonobacteria; order UBA1439; family UBA1439; genus JAPLCW01. Next base: position 229 of record JAPLCY010000066.1, on the reverse strand, counting down.
CAGGCGAGCACGTCGGCGAAATGAGTCTTATCGACGGGATGAACACATCCGCTCGGGTAATCGCGGAAGAGCCGACCGAATGCCTCGTTCTCTATAAGGAAGATTTGGATTTATTGCTTGCCTCCGACGACAAGCTGCAAATCAAAGTTTTGCGCGTCATCAACCGCACTCTGGCGGAACGGCTGCGTCGCACGAGCGAGGACCTGATGGTATGGAAGCTCGAGTTCAA
>JAPLCY010000028.1 GCA_026391995.1 Candidatus Auribacterota bacterium | reverse complement strand
ATCCCTGTGTTGCCACTGGTGGGCTCGACGATCGTCGCCCAGGGCTTGAGGAGTCCCTGCTCCTCGGCATCCAGGACCATGGACAGGCAGATGCGGTCCTTCACGCTCCCGCATGGGTTGAACGACTCGCATTTCGCGACCACCTCGGCGACGCAACCCTCCGCGACGCGGTTGAGGCGGACGAGTGGGGTATTGCCGATCGTGCCGGTGATCCGCTCCGCTATCCCGCCCATGGAAATCCTCCGACTGAGTGCAAGGAGCTATGATAAACTATTGTATACGCCATGAGTATGAAAAAATGTTTCGCTGCTGCCTGCGCCGTGCTGCTGATCACGGCGTTCTGTGGATGCGCGACGCGCGCCCTTGTCCCCGTATGCATTCTCCACACCAACGACGTCCACGGCCACATCGCGGTAGAGCGCGTCGAGGGGTGGCGCAAGAGGCTCGGGGGCGCCGCGGTCCTCGCGGGGTGTGTCCGCGGGGTGCGGGAGGAGAACCGCCGCGCGGGGATCCCCACGCTCCTCCTTGACGGGGGCGACATATTTGTCGGCACGCCGGAGGGGAGCGTCTCGGGCGGCCGCGCCGTGACAGAGGTGATGAACGCCGTCGGTTACGACGCCATGGCGGTTGGGAACCACGAATTCGACATGGGGATACCGACGCTGGAGGCGCTCGCGGCCTCGGCCCGCTTCCCGTTCCTGGGCGCCAACATATTGAACTCGGCCACGATGCGCCCGCCCCCGTTCCTCACGCCGTACCTTGTGAAGGAGTGCGGGGCGCTGAAAACCGGCATCATCGGGATAATCACCGATAGTACCCCCGAGATCGTGATGCCCGGCAGAACCGAAAAGGTAGTCTTTACGAAACCGGAACGGGCGCTCCAGTCATGCATGGTCGACCTGGCCGGGCAGGGGGCGCGGTTCATCGTGGTGCTCAGCCATTGCGGCCTCGAGGAGGACCGACGGATCGCCGCGTCGGTCAAGGGGATCGGCGTGATCGTCGGGTCCCACGACCACACTCTCCTCACCACACCCGTGCGGGTACGGAGGACGGGCACGCTCATCCTCCAGGCCGGCGGATCGGGGCTTTACCTGGGGAAGCTCGACGCGCGGGTCGACCCCGCGGATGGCCGCGTGAGGCGCTATCGCTACACGGTCATCCCGCTCGAGGTGGGACGCTGTTCGCCGGACCCCGCGGTGGGGGCGATCGTAAAGGGGTGGACGGCCAGGACGGTAGAGCAATTTGACCGCGCGGTCGGCGCCGCACGGACAGATCTGCCGATCGGCGAAGACGGCGAGTCGGCGCTGGGCGACGTCATCGCGGACAGCATGTGCGCCGGCACGGGCGCGGCGATCGCCTTTCACAACAGCTACGGCATACGCAACCCGATCCTCAAGGGGACGATTACCTACCGCGATATCTACAAGGTGATGCCATTCGAGAACACCCTCTACACGATGACGCTCAATGGCGCGCAGATCAGGAAGATCCTCGAAGCGAGCCTTGCCGGGCAGATCCTGCACGTTGCCGGGGTGCGGGTGGAGTATGCGTCCCGCGCCCCCGCGGGCAAGCGCATTCTCGCGGTGACGGCCGCCGGCAAGGCGCTCGATGCCGCCGCCTCCTACCGCGTGGTGACCAATTCATTTCTCGCGCAGGGGGGGGATGGCTTCACGGTTTTCTGCGAGGGGCGCGAGGTGCGCAACAGCGGTGTTCTGGACAGGGACGCGATGGCCGACTACATCCGCGCCCACTCCCCCCTCTCCGCAGAGGGGTTTGCCCCGCAGCGCATCGTGCCGCGGTGAGCGGGCGGCGGGCTACTCTTCCCGATCCTCGCCGGTGTCGCTGATCTCCCCCGGCTTCCACTCCCCGAGCGCGTGCATGAGGTCGCCGGCCCGGATGTACGCCGGAAGACTCCCCCCGGTGGTCATCGCCATCCCGAACGTCTGGGTGTCGCGCGCGCTCCCATGCGTGCCGAGGAGTTTGATCATCCTGACAAAGGAGGGGCTTCCGTAGCAGTACCCGTCCTCGATGCTGAGGATGACATCGGGTGTGTTCACGACGTGATTTTCCATCGCCGAAACCAGCCGCCGCAGGATATCCGGGTAGCGATGGCCCTTCGTCGCCGCGAACCATGCAGCATCGTCGGCGAACCCCTCGTCGTCAAGCTCTCCCTCGCCGTCGAGCCCTTCGAGAATGGATGCGAGCATGAGCGGATCGCCGTCGACCGCCTCGTAACGGTAGCGGCTGCCCGTGCGGTGGATCTTCGCCGAGCCGCGCGGACCGGTCACAAAGGTGATGCCGCATTCCGCGTGCACGGCGAACTCCACGCCGGGGCACGTTGCCGCCGCCCGGGCCGCGGCCGGTTTCTGCTCCTCGCGGGTGTAGAGACAGGCGTCGCCCACCAGGCCGAAGCGTGGGACCACCACGTCGCCCGGCCGCCGGAGTGTCTCCGCGAGGCGGAAGTCGTGCGTCGCGAGGTACGCGCCGAGGTTGATCATCGGGTCGCAGTAGGCGAGATTGTTGCCGTGGTCGGAGAAGATGCTCACCCGGAGAGAACCGGCTGATTTGTACAGTATCTCATCGAGGATGCCCTCGAGCAGGAGCAGCTGGCGCCGCATGCCGGCCTCGCCGGCCTTGTGGCCGATGGCGTCGGTCGATCCGATGTAGAGAATGATCGGGTTCACCTCCGGCTGGCCGGTGTAGATTGTCCAAAACGTCTCGCGGCATTTCTTGAGATCATGATCGGCAACGAGGAACGGGGCGGCGTACATGACCGCGCCATAGCGGGGGTGCTGCTCGTATCCGAAGATCGAGTGGAATGTCCTGTCAGTCCGGCGATCGGGCCGCGCCAGATGGTCCCACGTGCCGCCGACGATCTGATTGTGGGCGCGGTCGAAGTAGCGATCCTCCACCCCACCGCTTCTGGCGGTGCCGAAGAGCTCGGCGAACGCTGGATTGGTGTCGGAGGGAAATGGGGCGATGACCCGGCCCGGGGGGCAGAAGTCCCTGAAATGCCCCTCGCGCCAGAGGGTGTCCATGAGGGCGAACGGGACCGAATCCACGCAGATGATCAGGTGGCGCGGGACGTGCGCGAGCGCGGCGCGGTCGAGCGCCGTTTCAAAGGTCCCGTTGCGGTCGCTGTCTATGAGGGCCCGGTCAACCACGCCGTCGTTGTCGATATCGAGCTTCCGGTAATCGATGACGCCGTCGCCGTCCAGATCATAATCCCAGCCGGAGCGAGGGGGGGCGCCAATCGATTCCGTGAGGTATCGCCGCGGGGCGGGGAAATAGCCGTCGCCCGACGAGGCGGCGGGGATGGCGAGGAGGTAGAGCATGAGCATGACGATGCGAAGGGCCGGTGACAGCGACCTGGTGCGGATATCCTTGAGCAACAGGTAGAGCAGCATGGGATCCCTCCTTATCTGAGGCCCAGGTCGCGCATCAGGCGCGAGAGGTATGGTTGGGTGAGCGAGAGCCTCTGGGCGGCGCGCGACTGGTTGCCCCCGCACTCTGTGAGCGCCTGGCGGATCATGCCGCGCTTGAAGTCGCGGACCAGGTCCTTGTACGGCTGGTTGAGTTCGACGGGCTTTGCCGAGAGGAGCGACAGGTTGAGGAGGAGGTCATCCGCCTCGATGATACTTTTTGCTCCCAGCACGATGGCCCGCTCAAGGACGTTTTCGAGCTCGCGGACGTTCCCCGGCCAGTCGTACTCGAGGAGCGCCTTCTTCGCGGCGGGGGCGATGGCGGGCGCCTCGCGTTCCTCCTCGCGGCAGTAGCGCTCGATGAAGGTGTTGGCGATGTAGAGGATGTCCTCCTTCCTCTCGCGGAGCGGCGGAATGGTGAGGGTGATGACGTTTAATCTATAGAAGAGGTCTTCGCGGAACGCACCCTTCTGCACCTCCTCGCGCATGTCTCTGTTGGTCGCGGCGATCACGCGGATATCGGCGGTGATCACCTCGTTGCCGCCGACGCGCTCGAACTGGTGCTCCTGGATGACCCGGAGGAACTTCGTCTGCACATCGAGTTTCATCTCGCCGATCTCGTCCAGGAAGAAGGTGCCGCCGTTGACGAGCTCGACCTTGCCCTCCTTCCGGCGGATTGCACCGGTGAATGCGCCCTGTTCGTGGCCGAAGATTTCGCTCTCGAGGAGTTGCTCGGGCAGGGCCGCGCAGTTGATCGCCACGAACGAGCGCAGC
>JAPLCY010000386.1 GCA_026391995.1 Candidatus Auribacterota bacterium | reverse complement strand
TGATCACGATCACGACCGGCACCGTCTTTATAATGTGGCTGGGCGAGCAGATCACCGAGAGCGGGATCGGGAACGGCATCTCGCTTATCATCACCGCGGGGATCATCTCCCGCCTCCCGAGCGCAGGCTACCAGGTCTACGAGTTGGTGAAGACAAACAGCCTTCGTCCCTACTCGGTGGTGGGACTGGCCGTCATGATGACGATTGTCGTCGCCGCCGTGGTCCTGGTCACTGAGGGGCAGCGGCGCATCCCGATCCAGCGGCCGAAGCAGATCAGGGGGAGGAAGATCTACAGCGCCCAGAGCACCTACATACCCCTGCGCGTCAACCAGGCGGGCGTCATTCCGATCATCTTTGCCTCATCCATCCTCCTTTTCCCGGCGACGATCGGGAGCTTCGTGCAGAACGAGTGGATCAAAAATGTGATGGGCATGCTGCGCCCCGGCGCGATGCTCTACACGGTTCTCGAGGTGGTGCTGATCGTCTTCTTCTGCTACTTCTACACGGCAATCACCTTCAACCCAATCGACCTGGCCGACAATATGAAAAAGAGCGGGGCGTTCGTACCCGGTATCAGGCCCGGCAAGCTCACCGCCGAGTTTTTCGAGCGGGTGATGAACCGGATCACGCTGCCGGGGGCCGTGTTCCTTGCGGCGATCGCCGTGTTTCCGAGCTTCATCGCCGGCTACATGAACATCAACTACACGATATCGCAGTTTTTCGGCGGCACGGGGCTGCTTATCATCGTCGGCGTCATGCTGGACACCATGCGGCAGGTCGAGTCGCACCTCCTCATGCGGCACTACGAGGGATTCATGCGGAGGGGCCGGATTCGCGGCCGGTAACCCGGGCGTGGAGCACAGGGCGTGTTAATGCACGGCGCTCCACGGGACGCATGGGCAATGGATAGAGAAGTATATATATGAGACTAGTACTGTTGGGGCCGCCGGGGGCGGGAAAGGGGTCGCAGGCCAAGGTCCTGTGCGAGAAATTCAAGATTCCGCACATCTCAACCGGCGACATGTTCCGCGCGGCGTACAAGGAGAATACCCCCCTCGGGCGAATGGCTCACGACCAGTATTGGGGCAAGGGCGCGCTGGTGCCCGACGACATTACCATCGGGCTTGTAAGGGACCGGCTGGGGGCCGATGATTGCCGCGCCGCCGGGTTTCTCCTGGACGGGTTCCCCAGGACCGTGACCCAGGCTGAGGGACTTGACCGGATCCTTGAGGAGCTCCGGCAACGGCTCGACAGGGTCTTCTATCTCAAGACATCAAAGGAAGTGATACTCCAGCGTCTCGGGGGGCGGAGGGTGTGCAAGGGATGCGGCCACAACTACCATACGGTGAATATGCCCCCGAAGCACAACGGGGTGTGCGACGGCTGCGGCGGCGCGCTTTACCGGCGCCCCGACGACAACGAGGAGACCATCCTCAACCGGCTGAAGGTCTATGAAGAGCAGACGGCGCCGCTCGTCGACTACTATACGAAGAAGGGCCTGCTTGCCGCGGTGAACAGCGATACACCCGTCCAGGGGACACATGCCCAGGTGATGAAGGTGCTCGGCGTTCGATGATTCTCATCAAGTCCAAGAGGGAGATCGAAAAGCTGCGGACGAGCAGCCGTATCACCGCGGAGGTCATGGAAGTCGTGGCGCAGATGGTTGCGCCAGGGGTCGCCACGGAGGCTCTTGACACGGCGGCGGCGGAGCACATGCGGAGGGCCGGGGGGCGCTCGGCCTTCAAGGGATACCGCGATTATCCCGCGCACATATGCGTTTCGGTAAATGACGAGGTCGTGCACGGCATCCCGGGGGCGCGGGTTTTGCGCGCGGGTGATATTGTCAGCCTTGATATCGGGGTCGAATACGACGGCTATTGCGGCGACATGGCGCGCACCCTCGCCGTCGGCGAGGTGAATGAGATCAAGGCGCGGCTCATTGACGCCACGAGGCGCGCGGGAGAGGACGCCATCGCGCAGGCGCGGGACGGAAACAGGCTTTATGACATATCGCATGCCATCGAATCGAGGGCGTGCGAGAGCGGTTTTTCGGTGGTGCGCGACTACGTGGGGCACGGCATAGGCGCGCGGTTGCACGAGGAGCCGCAGATTCCGAACTACGGGACGCCGCACACAGGGCCCCGGCTCAAGGCGGGAATGACGTTCGCCATCGAAGCGATGGTCAACAGCGGCGGTAGCGCGGTGAGGGTTCAGCCGGACGGCTGGACGGTGGTGACGCGTGACGGCAAGCCCTCTGCGCACTAAGAGGATACCGTGGTGATAACGGAGGATGGACCAGAGGTTCTGACATGCCTAAGAGAGAAGAGCCGATAAGGGTGGAGGGAACGGTTGCCGAGGTCCTCCCGAATACGATGTTCAAGGTGGACCTCCAGAATGGGCACCGCGTGCTCGCCCACATATCGGGCAAAATGAGGATGCATTTTATCAGGATACTCCCCGGCGACAAGGTGCTGCTCGAGATGTCGCCTTACGATCTCAGCAAGGCGAGGATTATCTACAGGGTCAAGTGATCAACGACAGGGGCATGCAAT
>JAPLCY010000296.1 GCA_026391995.1 Candidatus Auribacterota bacterium | reverse complement strand
GGGTGAGGCCAAGTATATAATACCATCGCTCCCGCATCCTGGCGGCCAGCGGCTCCGCCTGTTCGCGCCGGGCGAGATAGGCCGAGTAGACCTCGACCTGCCGCGGGGTGACCTCGTAGCCCTTCTCGATGATCTTACTCCCGGGGTGTACGCGGGTGATCACCGGCTTCACCTGTGCCGCGGCGCGATCGCGCACGAACTGCGTGAGCTTCTCGTCGTACTCGATGCTCCGCTCGCAGGAGAGGAGCAACGCCGTCACCACGGCATCGCGCAGGAGGCGGTCCCGCGGCGCGGCGGCGGAGGCCCTTCGCTCTATCTCGTCGTTCAGCACCACGAGCAGCGCCCGGCGGTGGCGCTCCCCATCCTGCCCCCCAAGCCCCTTCGCCATTGCCTGTTCCGCATCGAGAAGGGCCGGGGCGCCCGTGCCGCTCACCTCTACGAGGAACGACTCCATTTGTTGGGCGAGCCTTGCCGGCGCGGAGGTTTTCTTCAGCGGATCGAGCTCGGCGGGCATGAGGATGGAGTTCCGCGCGTGGCCGTTCCCCCGCGGCGGGGGGGAGGCGGGTTTCGCCTCCCCCCCCTCGCCGGCGCCGATCCCCAGCGCCCCGCTGATCTGATGGGCGCAGGACCTCGCGCGATCCACGTTCACGCTGTAGTGCGGGGGAACCCGCTGCGACGCCTCGATCTTCAGCTTCTGCGTCTCCTCCCTGTTCTCGTAGGAAAAGCCGATGTCGGCGAATACGTCGGCGGTCGCCGGCTGCCCCACGTAAAGCTCCACTGTGTCGCGATAGGATATCTGCCCGAGGAGCATGATCGCCACGGTCCCGAGGCATCCGGTGACGGCGATCAACGTCTTCACCACGTGGCTCCCTTCGAGCAGCGTCTGGAACCATCCCTTGGCGTGCTTCTTCCTGAGAGGCTTTCCGGCGAGCCCCTTCTTGCGCAACCGGTACTGGGTCCACCAGCGCGTCATCGCGCCCTCCCCCCGCCGCGGCGCAGGGCTTTTTGGTCCGCGCGCGCGTATGCCCTGATGATCTCCTGCACGAGCTCGTGTCTGACCACATCGTGCTCGGTGAAATAGGCAAACGCGACCCCCTTGATTCCCTCGAGAATCCCCTGTACCTGGACCAGCCCCGATTGCCGGTGTCCGGGCAGGTCAACCTGTGTGATATCGCCGGTGACCACCGTCTTCGAGTCGAAACCAAGGCGCGTGAGAAACATCTTCATCTGCGCGGCGGTGCTGTTCTGGGCTTCATCGAGGATAATGAACGAATCGTTGAGCGTCCGGCCGCGCATGTAGGCAAGCGGCGCAATCTCGATCGTCCCGCGTTCGATATGCCGCTGGACCTGACTGACCTCCATCATGTCGTAGAGGGCGTCGTACAACGGCCTCAGGTAGGGGGTGATCTTCTCGTAGAGGTCGCCGGGGAGGAAACCGAGCGACTCGCCCGCCTCGACCGCGGGTCGAGTGAGAATGATCCTGCTCACCCGCTCGGTGAGGAGCGCCTCGACGGCCATCGCCATCGCCAGGTAGGTCTTCCCTGTGCCGGCGGGGCCTATCCCAAACACAATGTCGTTACCGCGTATCGCGTCTACATACGCCTTCTGCCCCCCGGTCTTCGGGCTCACGTAAGACCTGCGCGAAGCGACCTTGATCCGGTCGTTAAGGAAGCCGGTCATCTCCTTCTCCCGGTGCTTCTGCAGGGTGCGGATCGCGTACTTGACCTCGTGGCCGCGGATGGGGCTCCCCTCCCGGGCGGCCGCGGCGAGTTCGGCAAAGAGCGCCCTGCTCTTCTCCAGTCCTTCTTCCGCGCCCATGATCTTGAGCTGGTGACCGCGAGAGACGATCGAAACACCGAACGCCCTCTCCACCGTCTTCAGGTGTTCCTCCCCCCTGCCGACGAGCGCACCCATCTGGTGTGGATTCTCAAAATCGATACGAAGTTCCTTCATAAGGGATACAATATGCCTCCGGATGTAATACCTCAGTCTCGTACGGTTAGCGCACCCTCACCCCTGCCTGCCGGCAGGCAGGCTCACCCTCAAGGGGGGGAACATGATTGAGGCCCCCCTGGAACTAAGGCCGTGCCTCCTGATGCCTTTTCTTCAATCCAGAAACCGGGAACCAGTGTGTGTCTTTATTGCAGTTTAATCTTCAGCTCTTTCAGCTGTTCCGGGCTCACCGGCGAGGGGGAGCCGGTCATCAGGCATGACGCCTTCTGCGTCTTGGGGAAGCTGATAACGTCCCTGATGCTTTCACGCCCGGTCATCAGCATCACGAGCCTGTCGAGTCCGATGGCGAGCCCCGCGTGGGGCGGAGCGCCGTAGCGGAACGCCTCGAGGAAGAAACCGAAGCGTTCCCGGATGACCTCCTCCTTCAACGCGAGGAGTTTGAAAATCCTGTGCTGGAGCGTCTCGTCATGAATACGAACACTCCCGCTCGCAATCTCGCAGCCGTTCAGTATAAGGTCATATGAGGAGGAGCGCACACTGAGGGGGTCCGTCTCCAGTAGCGGGATATCCTCGGCCTTCGGGGCCGTGAACGGATGGTGTTCGCTTTCGAACCGCTCTTCCTCTTTGTTATAGGTGACAAGAGGGAAGTCGACCACCCAGCTGAAGTGAAACGTGTTGTCCTTGACGAGGCCCGGCGTCCGCCCGAAGCGGTTCCTGAGCGAGCCGAGAACCGCGTAGACGACCTTCGGCGCGTCCGCGACGAAGAGGATCAGGTCTCCCTCCGTCGCGCCGAGCGCGGCGCGCAGCGCGGCGAGTGTTTCGGGAGTGAAGAACTTGGCGATAGGGGATTCGAGAATATCCTTGCGGACCTTGAACCAGGCCAGCCCGCGCGCCCCCTGCTGGACCGCGAAGGCCGTGAGGTCGTCGAGCTCTTTGCGTGAAGCGCCGGCGCTCCCCGGCACGGCAATGCCCTTCACCAGTCCCCCCGCTTCGATCGCCGAGGCGAACGTCTTGAATGAACTCCCCGTGAGGAGCTGGGTCACATTTTTGAGCTCCATCCCGTAGCGCAAATCAGGCTTGTCGCTGCCGAAACGCCCCAGGGCGTCGGCATGGGTCATGCGCGGGAAGGGTATGGCGATCTCCACCCCGAGCACTGTTTTGAACACGCGTGCCATCAACCGCTCGACCAGGTCGAAGATATCGTCCTCGCCGGCAAAGCTCATCTCTATGTCTATTTGGGTAAATTCCGGCTGCCGGTCCGCGCGCAGGTCCTCATCCCTGAAGCATTTGCAGATCTGCACGTAGCGCTCGACACCGGCAACCATCAAGAGCTGCTTCATGAGCTGGGGCGACTGCGGAAGCGCGAAAAAAGATCCCGGTTGCGTGCGGCTCGGGACAAGATAGTCGCGCGCCCCTTCGGGCGTGCTCTTAGTAAGTATCGGAGTCTCGATTTCCAGAAAACCCTCTCCGTCGAAGTAATTCCTTGTCTCCATCGCGATGCGATGCCGCACGGCGAGGGCGTACTGAAGCTCCGGGCGCCGAAGATCGAGGTACCGGTATTTGAGCCTGAGATCTTCGCTCACCTCGTCATCACCCTCGATGGAAAACGGCGTCGTCTGGGCGCGGGATAAGACAGTGAGCGATCCGGCGACCAGCTCCACCTCGCCGGTGGGGAGTTTCCGGTTCTCGGTTCCGGCGGGACGGCGGCCGACCGTGCCGGTGACGGCGATGACACACTCGCTGCGGAGCGACTCGGCCAGCCGGTGCGCCTCTGCCGCCGATTCCGGATTGAACACCACCTGCGTGAGGCCCCAGCGGTCGCGGAGATCGATAAAGATAAGCCCCCCGTGATCCCTCCTGCGATGCACCCAGCCGCAGAGGGTGACCGTGTGCCCGATGGCGCCCGCGCGCAGTTCGCCGCAGGTGTGCGTGCGCATGGAGAGTTTCATGATGCCCCGCCCAGTTCCCTGACAACCGCGTCGAGCGCCACCTCGCGCTCCGCTCCCTCGCCCATCTGCTTGATCTTCACCACATTCCGCGCCATCTCATCCTTCCCCAAGATAAGCACCCGGGGCGCACCGGCGCGGTGGGCGCGCCTGAGCTGCGACTTGATGCTCGGCAGCGAGAAATCAATCTCCGCGGGGATATTTCCCCTCCGCAGCCCCGCGAGCAGCACGCGCGCCGCGACCAGGCACTCCCGCTCCCACACGACCAGCGGCACCACCCTCTTCACGTCGCCGGGGCACGGGATACCCCGCTCGGCCATGATCATCAACACGCGCTCGATTCCGGTGCCGAAGCCGATGGCGGGCGTGGGAGGCCCCCCGAGCGTCTCCACGAGATCGTTGTAGCGCCCCCCTCCCCCCACGGCGTTCTGGGCCCCGAGCTCGCCCGAGAGGATCTCGAACGTCGTCCGCGTATAGTAGTCGATGCCGCGGACAAGCTGGGGCCTGACCACGTACTCTATCCCCGACGCGCGCAACGACACACAGACGGCCTCGAAGTGGCTCCGGCACGCCGGACACAGGTTATCGCTCACCTTCGGCGCGGCGGCGATCACCGCGCCGCACCGCGGCACCTTGCAGTCGAAGACGCGCAGCGGATTCAACACGACGCGCCGACGGCAATCCTCGCAGAGGTCGGCGGCCCTGGCCTCCAGATAGCCCCGGAGCGTGCTCGTGTAGCCCGGGCGGCATTCCTTGCACCCCACGCTGTTGATCACGGGGGTGAGCCCTGTGATGCCGAGCTCGGTATAGAGGTGGAGGATCATCTCGATGATTTCGGCGTCCGCCTCGGGCTCGGCTATTCCTATCGCCTCCACGCCGAACTGGTGATGCTGACGGTAGCGCCCGGTCTGCGGCTTTTCGTAGCGGAAGATCGGGCCGATGTAGTAGAGCTTCGCGCACTTTTCGGTGCGGTCCAGGCCGTTCTCGAGGTACGCCCGTATATCTCCTTGCTGACGATGTCGGTGACCTCGCCGACGCTTCTCACGAAGAGATCGGTGCTCTCGAAGATCGGCGTGCGGATTTCGCTGTAGCCGTAGAGGCCGGCGACGCGACGGACGACCCCCTCAAGGAACTGCCACCTCACGGCCTCCTGGGGACGGATCTCTGCGGTACCCCGCGGTCGCTGGAGTTTCTTACTGGATGTATCACGAGCCGCCGTTCAGAGCGCGGCACGGCACGTCGCCGCGCCGGATATGACAAGGCCCTCTCCCCCCCTGAGGGGGGGGCCAGGGCTTGAACACTCCTCGGCAAAGCGCGCGATAATAAGGCGGGCACCCGGGGTCAGATAGGCTTCTCCACCTTCGCCTTCATTATCCGGCCGGGCTTGAAATCGGGAACCTGCTTTGCGGGTATGCGGACTTCCTGGTCAGGCTTGTTCGGGTTGCGGCCAAGGCGCGCCCTGCGGGTGCGGATTCTGAACACGCCGAAGTTCCTGAGCTCAATGCTCTCACCGTGCTCGAGGCTCTCAATTATATAGTCGAGCGTCTTCTGAATGACCTCCTTGACGGTGATCTGCGTCAATTTCATCTCCTCCGCAATCCTGATTGCCAACTCTCGCTTCGTCATCTCTCCTCCTCCCTGAACGGCGCCGGTTCACGGCGCTGTGTATAGATGGATCATCTTGCTTTGCATACTATTACGCTACACGCTTATCGTTTACAGTCTACCGTAAAACAATCCGCAATACAAGAAAGATAATCACGACTCCCATGACAACGTACAGAAGCCTGCACGGCCAGGAGCCCAGGATACGGCGCCCCGCACACGCGAGTGCGCTCAACCCGGCGAGCTGCCGCTGCCGGGCCTGGAGCATGCCCAACATCCCCTGCAGGACAATCTCGCCGCGCCCCATCGACTCCTCCATCATCTTCCACCGGAGATCGGTGCATTCGCCGCGGAAATCATGACTGCCCAGGTTCCCCAGCAGCTGCGCGCTCTCGGCCCATTCCTCCGGGGCCACTTCGAGGCTTTCCATGAGCGGAGGGCACCGCCGCGCGAGTTCGCCCCGCAGCCCGCTCACGGCATCCATATCGCCCGGGCGGTCTTTCCGCGAGGAGCGAATCATCGCGCACAGTCTCTGCCAGAGCACGATGACCCCCTCAAGCTCGCCAACCTGCCGATTGAGAACCCTGTCGATCACTATCCTCCTCCGAAAATCAATTTCAGCCTGACCTATTCACCAACTTTTGACGTTTTAACCGCGGATTACGCCGATTGCGCGAATTCTTATACGGAATCCGTCCAATCCCTGCCTGTACTTCGCATCCTGAAGATGCTCAGCATCTGAAGGACCGGCAGGCAGGCGCGAAATCCGCGGTTGTATTTTTTTAAGCCGCCATAATTGCGCCTTTATCAGCCTGATGAATAACCAAGTTAGACTAGCACGCCCGCTCCCGCGGGTCAATATACATCTCTTGTAACTCTATCGGAGCAAGAGAGAAAGGGATTGCGGCTGATTCAGAACAGCTCGCCCTGCACGGATTCACGCCGGGCAATGAGATTAAGCCGGGGGAATGCCCCGAGCAGCGTTCCGGGCACCGGAACCCTGCCGCCGGAGACGCGCGCCTTCACCTGCAACGCGTTGCAGACCGCCTGGCCCTTGAAATGGTTGTTCATGACCACGTAGGTTGCGGGGAGGGCGCCGGAAACCGTGTGTATCCGGTCAACCCAGCCCTCAAGTTCCTCATCGGAGTAGAGATAATCGTAACGGGCATCACGGCCCGCTCCCTCCCTGAACCAGTTGTCGGCGTTCCGTCCGTGAAGGCAGAAGTAACCTGTCGAAGAGGTCGAACGGGCGGAGGGTGGAATGGAGTCGTGGAAGAGCGGCTGATCGATATTGCAGAATCCTATCCCGCGCTCGCGGAGTGACGCAAAGAGCCCGGGGAAAAGCCAGCTCGAATGCCTCACCTCGAGGACGAGCGGCATTGGCTTGAACATGTCAAAAAGGGCGCCGAGGTAGCCGCGATGCTCGGGCGTATCCCTGAATGACCAGGGAAACTGGACCAGCACGGCGCCGAGCCGAGCCGCCCCACGAAGGGGACTCATGGCCTCCATGAAATGCGCGGCTTCGGCGTCACCGCAACTCCCGATTTCGTGGGTAAATCCCCGGAACAGCTTCGCGGTAAATCGGAAACGGTCATTGCGCTCAACTCTGCGGAGCCATGCCGCGCAGTCGCGGCGTTCGGGGATCCGGTAGAAGGAGCTGTTGATCTCCACGCAGTCCAAAAAGCGCGAGAGGTATTCGAGAGGGTCGAAACCGCGCGGCCTTCCCGCCGGATAGACGACGCCGCTCCAGTCATCGTAACTCCAGCCCGCCGTGCCTATGTATACCTCATGTGTATTCATCAGGGGTGCGGCTGATCGCACACTAAAGTGTGTGCTACAATGTGCGTTACAACTTTACCGGAAGTTTTCCCGTCGCGGTGTGCTCTCCAAAAATGACTTTACGCACCGCGGCAATGGTGTGCGGATCCGACCCATACGCCGCGATCCGGGCGGCGCCGCGGGGATAAAGCTCCAGGTCGTACGGATTGCGAAACGCGATATATATCCCCCGCTTCCCCTTCGCCGCGATCTCCTTGAGCAACGCCGCCTGCTGACTGTAGAGGTGCGCGTTGCATGTCCCGACCACCAGCAAATCCGCTTCATCGAGCGCCCTTATGACCGCCGCGCGCTCCTGGGCTGAGGGAATTACCCCGAACGGAAGCATCGTGGCGACGGGGAAGCGTTCCCGGAACGCCGATGCAAGAGCCCCCATGGACCCGGTCCCCTCCTCCACGGCGGTGAGCGCCCGCTGTTCAGCGTACACGAGGAGGAGTTTCAGCGCACGGTCAGGGACAAGGGGGAGAAGCCGCCCCTCATCGCCGACGAGGGTGATCGCCGCATCCGCCACCTCCTGCGCGAGGCGGGCACCGTCCACGACCGGCGCCTCGGGCACGCGGGAGAGCCGTTCACGCGTGAGCTCCTTCAGCCAGCGCACCCGCCGCACGCTCTCTCTCAATCTCTCGCCAGACAGCTTCCCTCCGTTGATGAACTCCGAGAGCTTCGCGAGGGCTCCCCGCTGCTCGTTCCATGAGTGACATATGAGAAGAAGGTCGGCTCCCGCCGCGCATGCCTTGACCGCCGCGTCCGCGACGCCGCGCTGGACACTGACCGCGCCCATCTCGAGATCGTCCGTAAGCGAAATGCCGCCAAACCCGAGGCGTCCTCTCAGCAGCGTGTGCGCGACCGAATGTGAAAGGCTGGCGGGCCGGGCGGAGAACGCCGGATAGTGGGCATGGCTGAGCATGATCCCGGTCACACCCGCCTTGATCGCGCTCATAAACGGGAGGAGATCCTCCCGCTCCAGCTCGTGGATGTCTTTCGGGATCATGGGCAGCTCGTGGTGGGCGTCCCTCTCCGCAAAGCCCAGCCCCGGAAAATGCTTCGCCACCGCCGCGCACCCCGCCCTCTCAATCCCCCGGATCGTGGCGTCGCCGAAGGCGGCGACCGCAGCGGCATTATCCCCGAAGGAGCGCACGCCGATCACCGGATTGTGCGCGTGCGCGTTGATATCAAGGACTGGTGCGAGATTCATGGTGACGCCAATTGCCCGGAGCTCACAGCCGATGGAGTAGCCGACCGCCTTGAAGGTCGCGCCCGAGCATACGGCGCCTCATGTCCTGAAGCTCGGCGCAGAGCGCCGCCACCTGAGAGCCGTCCCCGATATTCCGCGCAAAGAGGATTACGCCGCTCACCCTGTTCTCGGTGATCATCTCCGTGAGCAGGGCTTTAGGCGACAAGCCCTCGAAACCGAAGATGAACCTGTTGCCGTATATCCTCATCCCCCGCACCCCATCATCAACCACACCGTTTCACATATTCTTCAACCCCGCGGCCCACGGCGCGCCCGACGCGCTTCGCGCTCGACTTCTTCAACAGCTCCGCCTCGTCTCCGGGATGCGACAGGTAGCCGCACTCGACCAGTACGGCGGGGAACTCGGTCGGCAGGACGATGGCATACCCTTCCCGTTGAACGCCGTTGACCCGCACGCCGCTCCGGGCGAGGCTGCCGAGCATTGTGTCGGCGAGCCGTCGGGAATGCTCGATGCCGTAGAACGCGTCCCCGCCGCGGGACGCGAGCGGGTCGCCGTGCTCCGACTGGGAGTTATGGTGAATACTCACGAACAGGTCCGCCCCCGCCGCACGAGCACGTCCGAGGCGCTCCGCCAGCGACACGGTCTCATCCCCGCACCGCGTGAGCACAACCCGCGCCCCCTTCTTCTTGAGGTACTCTGCGGCTGCCTGCGCAACGGCAAGGTTGACATCCTTTTCAAGGAGCCCTGTAGGACTCACCGCGCCGGGCTGCCTCCCCCCATGCCCCGGATCGATGGCCACGGTGAGCCGCTTCAAGCTCTTCCCGGGAGGATTGTTCAGTTCGCACGCGATGGCGCCGCCGGCAAGGGCGCAGGTGTACCCCCACAGGGCGTCTCCACGCAGCCGCGCCACCAGCCGCACGCATCCCTCGGGCCCCCGGTCAAGCCTGACATCCTTCACCGCCCCATTCGCCTCCAGACCGGAGATTATCTTCGGCGGCGCGGCGCCAAAAAGCTCGATCTGTAACTCGCGGCCATCCGCGCCATAGGTCACCCGATAGGGGACCGGGCCACTCACCGGCAGCGTGATGCGCGATTTGTCCCGCCCGGGGGTGACCGTCGGCGATCCTGCCGTGACCGGGTCCCATCCCCCTTCACCCATCATCACATTGACACTCTCCTTCGCCAGCCAGCACCGATCGTCGCGCGAAAGCAGGACGCGCCAGTAGCCGCCGGCCTCCCCGCCCAGGTTCACGCGTGTTCCCGGCGGAAGCTCGCCCACCTTCCTCCCTCCCGGCTCCTCGATAAGCGTCCCGCCACCCGCCCCGACCACGCCCCGCGTGAGGAATATCCCCGGCACTAACGTCACGCGCCCGGGCGAGAGCGCAGTGACCACGTGACCGGTCGCATCGCGAAACGTGAATTGAATCCTCTTCCCCTTGACCCTGTCGCCGGCCCTGATCCGGTAGGTGTCCCGGTAGATACCGCGCACCCCCATGAGCGTCCCGTGCGCCGCCGGCTCTCCCTCCCCGAGCGGTAGATCGTTCGCCGCACCGCCGAGTGTCCAGGATGCCGCCATGCCGGGACTGCCCTTGCACCGCACCTTCACGAGATCCCCCTCCTGGAGAATCATATCCATCGACGGCTCGCACAACACCCTGTCAATGGCGAGCGGTTGCGCAGGCGAGGTCGTGATCGGGTCGACACAGCGCACCTTCAGGAGCCGCCGCTGTGTCGCGCGCCCCTGCGCGGCGACAATCTCTATCGTATTGTCTCCCTCCCTCAGGGGGACAAGCCCCACGAACGCCCCTGTCGGATATACCCTTACCGCCGCGCCCTGAATGGCCACCGTCCCGGACGGGGGGGCGAAGCCGGCCACGCGGGTTCGCGTGAATCGAGTCGTGCACTCCGGAGAAGGGAAGGTGACACCAAAGCGGAACGGCCGGGGATCGCCCGCGGACGCGCATAGCATCGCCGTCACCACCATCACGGCGCTCGTAAGCGTTAATACTCGCTTCATCGTATTCAATTATAATCGGCGCAATCCCTGCCTGCCGCCTGCCTGCCGGCAGGCAGGGCAGGCAGGGCAGGCAGGCGTGGTTGACTCCTATAATCGCTGATCGTTGATTGCTGATCGTTGATCGCACACTAAAGTGTGCGCTACGGTGTGCGCTACAACTTCTCACCGCGCCCCAAAGGGGCCCCTTGGGAGGATGGTGCGAGCCGCGCGGAATAGTGCATAGCGAACAATAGGATGGTCAGCCGCTCACGCGCAGGGCGGAGATACTAGCGAGGATGATGGCCAGGAGAAGCAGGAGATACAACACAACACCCCAGAAGAGAACGGCGCGCTTCGCATTCATGGGGGAGGGCACACGCGCATGCCGCATCAGCGGTACTCGATGCGCACCTGTTCCATGACCACATCTTTCAGCGGCTTGTCCCCGGCACCGGTCTGCACCTCGCCGATCGCCTTCACCACGTCCAACCCCTCGATTACTTCGCCGAAGATGGTGTGCCTATTGTCAAGCCAGGGCGTAGGGGCGAGGGTGATGAAAAACTGGCTCCCGTTGGTGTTCGGGCCGGCGTTGGCCATGGAGACGATGCCGGACCGCTCATGCGTGAGGTTGGGGCTAAATTCATCCTCGAAGGTGCCCCCCCACGCGCTGCGCCCGCCGCGGCCGGTGCCGGTAGGGTCGCCACCCTGGATCATGAAGTTGGGGATAACCCGGTGAAAAATCACCCCGTTATAGTACCCCTTCCCGGAAAGCGTGGTGAAATTTTCACATGCCTTCGGGGCCTTGTCGGGAAACATTTTGAACACGATGATCCCCATGCCGGTCTTGATCACCGCAACCGGTTCGCCCTTTTTCTTCATTATCCCGCACCTCGATCCGCACGACACCATCGTGAGTACGCACAGAAGCATGCCCGATATCGGTACCAGCCTCTTCATCCCTCTCCCCTCCTCAATACTTCTCCCCGCCGCCTCCCTTGCCCGAGACGATCTTGATGCTGGCGCTCGCCCCGATGCGCGTGGCGCCCGCCTTGACCAGCTTCTCGACATCCTCCTTGGAACGCACGCCGCCCGATGCCTTGACGCCCATCTCGGGCCCCACGGCCTTGCGCATCAACGCGATATCCTCGGCGGTCGCGCCACCGCTGCTGAAACCGGTGGAGGTTTTGACATAATCGGCGCCCGCCTTCCTGGAGAGCTCGCACGCCTTGACCTTTTCGGCGTCGGTGAGGAGACAGGTTTCCAGGATCACCTTGACCACCGTCCCCTGGCGCGCGGCCCTGACAACGCCCCGGATGTCCCGTTCCACAAACTCAAAATCTCCCGACTTCAACGCGCCGATATTGATCACCATATCGCACTCAGGGTGTGATCGATCAGCCGGGCAAGGTCGACGGCGACCTTCCCCACCCCGCCGGCCGCCGAGATGCGGGATGCCCCGCCCTGCATGAATTGCCGGACCGCGTCCTCGCGCGCGACGACGCACCTGCCGCACGCCGAGCAGATATCCGCCGCCCCGCAGGTGGGCCCCTGACCGGACGCCCCCTTCAACCGCGCGAGTACTTCGCGTGTCACCAGTTGAGCCAGTTCCTTGCTGTCCATGGATTCTCCTGTATGAGTTCAGCCACTCAGGGCTTTCACTATCGGCCTTTTACCTATCCCTGATCCCCTGTCTCGTATCCCTGATTTTCGATCGCCATGATCTTGTCCACCCGGCGCTGGTGCCTGCCCCCGCCGAACGGCGTTTCGAGCCATACCTTCACGATCTCCCTTGCGGCGCGCGGTTCGAGCAGCGGGCCTCCGAGCGTGAGGACGTTTGCATCGTTATGCTCGCGGCTGTTAAGGGCGGTTTTGAGATCATAACACATCGCGGCCCGGATACCCCTGACCTTATTCGCCGCCATGCAGGAACCGATCCCCGCGCCGTCTATAACAATCCCTCGGTCATATTCTCCTGCCGCGACGGCATGGGCCACCCGCGCCGCGTAGTCGGGGTAATCCACCGATTCCCGGGTATATGTCCCGAAGTCCTTCACGGCGTACCCGAGATCCTCCATATATCCCCGCAGCAGGTTCTTGAGATCCACCCCGCCATGGTCGGCGGCAAGGGCGACGCTGCGCACCCTCTCCGCGGGCACGGCCGGTGGATGCTCCTCCGGTACCCCGGCGGGATAGCGAGAAATAACCTCACCCACGATCCTGGCAATGGCGTCCTGATCAATCATACAAGGCTCATACAATAGCAAATGCCGCCGCATGCGTCAATTTCATCTTGTCTTAACCTCTCCATTATCGTAGACTCTCGGCAGGTTTCCGCATGAATAAATCCTCGCTCGGCTACCTCGAAGGATGGATATCCATCGTCTTGAACACCGCCCTCTTCGGGCTCAAATACTGGGTGGGCATCCAGGCGGGATCGGTGGCGATGGTGGCGGATTCCTGGCATACCCTTTCCGATACGCTCACCTCGGTGGTGGTCATCATGGGGTTCTGGATCGCGGCCCG
>JAPLCY010000153.1 GCA_026391995.1 Candidatus Auribacterota bacterium | reverse complement strand
CGCCAGTGTGCCGGCGATTGAGATATCCGCCGCCTGGGCAAGCGCCTCCTTCATCCGCCCGGCCGCCTCGCCGATGAGGATAAGCGCCTTGACCCGCCGCGCCATCTCCTCCCGGAGCACGGAGTAGTCAAACCCCTTGTCCTTGCCCCCGGCGATCAGGATCACCGGCCCCGGGAGCGACTGGAGCGCCCGCAACACCGCGTCGGGGTTGGTGGCCTTCGAGTCGTTGATGAAACGGACCTCGTTGCGGACAGCCACCTCCTCCATCCGGTGCGGGAGCCCGCCGAACTCGCGCACGGCGCCGCCGATCACCGCCGCCTCGACCCCGCAGATGCGGGCCGCCAGGGCCGTCGCGAGGACGTTCTCTACATTGTGCCCCCTCACAAAAGGTGTCTCCCCCTCACGGCAGAAGGGGACACGTACACCGTCCACCGCGATAACCAGGGACCCCGCCTCGACCCACGCTCCCTCCCTGAGCCGTGTCGTCCGGCTGAAGGTGATCACCCTCTGCGCGCGCACGACACTATGCCATACCGCAGCATCCTCGGCCCGCACCACCGCCCAGTCACCCTTGCCCTGGTTCTTGAATATGGCCGCCTTCGCCTTTGTGTACGCCCTCATGTCCGCATATCGATCGAGATGATCATCGGCAATATTGAGCGCCACGGCGATCCATGGCCTGAATTCACGGATGGCCTCGAGCTGGAACGAGCTCACCTCCAGCACGACCAGCTCCGGCTGCCGCCCGGCCGCCGCCACCTCGGAAAACGGCCTCCCGATATTGCCGCACGCCGTCGCGTCACGCCCCGCCTTGCACAGCACCCGCTCGAGCAGCGTCACCGTCGTCGTTTTCCCGTTGGTGCCTGTCACGGCAATGATGCGGGAGCGGCAACAGCGCGCGGCGAGCTCGAGCTCGGAGATCACCGGCATGCCGCGGGACAATAATCGCCGTACGGCCGCCTCGCGCGGATCGATCCCGGGGCTTATGACGATAATCTCCGCGCCCTTCGCGAACAGCGCGGTATGCCCCCCCGCCTCGACGCGGCACCCCAGCCCCTTCAGGAGTGAGAGCTCGGATGCCACCGCGGCCTCGGGAGCCGAATCGCTGCACCGCACGGCCGCGCCTCGCGACAGGAGAAGCTTCGCTGCGGCGACGCCGCTCCTCCCCATCCCGAGCACGAGCACCCGTCGGCCCTTCAGTTCCACTTCTGCTTCCCCTCTTGCGTCTTTTCGCCGCACCGCCGACCCTCTCCCATTCGCCCGCTCGTATCGCCGCCGTTACTGCAGTTTCAGCGCCCCGAGCCCTATGAGCGCGAAGATGAGCGCAAGTATCCAGAATCTGACCGTCACCTTCGTCTCCGACCACCCCTTCATCTGGAAGTGGTGGTGCAGCGGCGACATCTTGAATATTCGCTTCCCGGTGAGCTTGAACGAGGCCACCTGGAGGATCACCGACGCCGCCTCTATGACGAACACCCCGCCGACCAGCAGGAGGGCGAGCTCCTTCTTGATGAGGATCGCCACCAGCCCCACCACCCCGCCCAGGGCGAGGGAACCCGTGTCCCCCATAAAAATATCCGCGGGGTGGGCGTTGTACCAAAGGAAGCCGAGCCCCGCGCCGACGACGCTCGCGCAGACCACGGCCAGCTCGCCGCTGTGCGGTATGTAGCGTATCTGGAGGTACTGGGCAAAGTTGATGTTTCCGGTCACATAGCTCATGATCGAGTACACCAGGGCGGCGCTGATCACGCACCCGATCGCCAGGCCGTCGAGTCCGTCGGTCAGATTGACCGCGTTCGAGCTCCCCACCAGCACCGCGAGCGCGAAGAGGAGGTAGA
>JAPLCY010000177.1 GCA_026391995.1 Candidatus Auribacterota bacterium | reverse complement strand
GCGCCGGACTAAAACAACGGCTCGCTCCCGCGATCGCACGGGAAAAGGCGAAGGCGCGGCAAAGCGCCGAGCTCCTCGCGCCGTTCCTCGGCGGGGTGTACTGACCGATGGCTCACGCACAATCATCACTCGGCAGCGGGGCCGGCCGCCTCATCGTGGGCCTGCTCCTCCTCGCCCTGGTCGTCTGGTGGGTGGGGCTCGGCAAGGTCGCCGACGCGTTCATGCGGATCAAGCCGGCCTGGATCATCCCCATCCTCGCCACCGCCTATGTCGGCATCGCCATCAGCTGCGCGCGCTGGCGGGTGCTCCTCGCCGCCCGGGGGATCAGCGTCTCGCTCCACCGGCTCGTCTTCTACTACGTCATCGGCTACTTCTTCTCGATCTTCCTCCCCAGCATGTTCGGCGGCGATGTCGTACGCGGCTACGTCTTCGGCAAGGAGATCAAGAGCCAGATTGAGTCGTTCGCCTCGGTCTTCATGGAGCGCCTCACCGGCCTCACCGGACTGGTGGGCGTCGCGTTCTGCGCCGCGCTCCTCAATCACGGCTCGGTCAAGACAGCGGGCATCGCGCCGCTCATCTATCTCGTAACCGCGGGGTTCATTCTCTTTCTCCTGCTCCTTTTCAACAAGGCGCTCATCGACCGGGCCGCGGGCCTTATCCGGTGGCGCCGGTGCGAGAAGTGGCGGGCACGGCTTCTGCAGTTCCACGACGCCATCTATTCGTTCCGCGCCTTCCGCGGCGCGATCGCGTGGGCCCTCTTCTATTCGGTGCTCTTCCAGCTCCTGACAAGCGTCAATACCTACATCGTCTGCCTGGCGCTCGGCATCGAGGTGCCGTTCCTCGACATCATGCTGGTCATCCCCCTCATACTGCTCCTCTGCACGCTCCCCCTGACCCCCAACGGCGTCGGCGTCTGGGAGGCCGCCTTCACCATATTCTTCTCCCGCCTCGGGATCACCGAGGCCGGCGCCCTCTCGATCGGCCTGGTCCTCCGCGCAAAGAACATCCTTGTCGCGATCCTCGGCGGCGTCTTCTACTCCATCCTGGGGCATCGCGGAGCGGAGGGGGACCGGTCATGAAGGCGTTGCACCTGCTGATCGCCAAGCGCACACTGAAGTGTGCTCTACGAGTGTGCGCTGTGAGTGTGCGCTACTTCAAAGTATCTGAATCTTCGTCCCTGGTTTTGTCTCGACCTCTACCTTTGGCAGCGTGACGATCAGCACCCCGTTCTTGTACTCGGCCTTGATCTCCTTCTCCTTGATCTCGGCACTGACCGGGATCACCCGCTCGAAGCTGCCGCAGTTCCGCTCCCGCGTGTAGAAACCGCCGCTGCCGCTCTCTTCTTTCACCGCATCGCGGGTGCCGCTGATGACGAGAGCGCCGTCTTTGTAACTGACTTTTATCTTGTCCTTTTCCATCCCGGGAAGGTCGCACTGGACAATGATCTCCCTGTCGGTCTCGCGCACGTCGGCCGCCGGGTAAAAATCGAGCCCCCGAGAATCGGCCGGGCCCTGCGGGCGGGAGCCGAAGCGGCGGTAGCTGTCCTCCACCATGCGGTTGATCCGGTCCTGCATCTCGCGGACATACGCCCAGGGATCGTCCATGACCGGCGGCGGCGGGTATCCCCATGGAGCCGCGGGGGGGGCGATTCTCGGGCCGGCGGGCAGAGTGGCGGGTGACGATCCGCCCCCGGACGGCGCCACGGGGCCCTGGGCCGCTTCATCAGCCGCGATGAGGGGCATCACCCCCGCGATAGCGATGATCATGGATACCGGTAATATCGTGCGCATTTCTCAAGCCTCCTTGCTTCTTGTGTGGCTTCTTCTTTGGCTTCTTCTACTTACCACTTACCACTTACTACTTACCACTTACTACTGCATTAAAACGCCGGCACCCCCTTCACAAACCTCTCCTTCTCTATGTCCCCCGCGTCCACAACGACAAGCGCCTCATGCTCCGTCCCTCCCCCGGCGAGACGAACCAGGCGGCCGCGAGTCACCTTGATGCGCTCGTTGTTGTAGAACTCGCCGCGGAGAGAGCTGTCGTACACGATCAGGTCGATATCATGGACGCGGTTGCCGTCGATATAGACGTCGCCAAGCCGCATGACGACAGGCATATAAAGTGAGTGAGTGTTGTCCGTCACCGTTCCAAACGCCGTCACGGGCTCCCGGACAAGACTGGCGGACTGCCGGCACACCGGTATCGCCGAACGGTCGGCATAGACAAAGAAGCAGCAAATAATGACGCCGTCATGGATAAAGCGCAGCGGCCAGAACTTTCCGAACTCGACGCAGCGCTTCTTGGGATCGGTGTAGGAGACCTTCCAGATCTGCTGCGCCACCTCCATATTCTGCCCGGGCGTTCCGAAAAAGACGAGGTCGATATCCTCATCCGCATCCATATAGCCGTAGGCTAGAGACCCGGTCACACCGAGCCGTCCGAGCGGCACGCCGAAAAGCTCGCTCACCTCACGGACGCGGCGGGCAACCTCCGGGTAACGGTCCATCGAGTACTCGAGCGAGCGACGGGGACAGAACCAGCCGCGCATGGCGTCAATATTGAACGGGTAATGGAATTCCGTCAGGAGGAGCGGTTCGGCGGGGAGAGAGAGAGACAGGTCAACCCTGTAATGGCACTCGATCTGCTTGTCGTGGGGTATGTGCACCCGCCTGCCCGCCTCCCATCCCTTGGTGATGCTCTCATAGGGCCGGCCGTGGACGGCGAGCGTCCCCTTCTCGCACGGGTAGTTTATGATCTTGCCGAGGAACCGTCCCTTCGGGTGCCAGTATCCCTCGGTGTAGACGAAGCTGCCGGTATCCTTGAGGAAGTAGGTCGTGTCAAGGATGTCCGGCCCGAGCTCGCGCATGGGCCTGAGGAGCGACCCGATTTCTTTTTCGAAGCTGTCGGTCATGGCAATCTCCATTCCCCGGGAAATGATAGCAGAACGCATTCCCGGGTAAAATAGTAAAGCGATCATGCCGCCGTATTGACGCCCGCCCCAAAATGACCTATACTGTCATAGTGATGACCGTATCCCGGAGCGTTCACCCCCTGGATCGCGGCACGACCGGACCGGAGACGAGACCAATGGCGACAAAGCCCAGCGAGTTTCAAAAGATGCACCTGGCCGAAATCGAGGGCCGGGCATGGTTGTTTTACAATCTCAAGCGCAACAGGGGGTATGCCCGTTCACGCATCCTCCAGAACCTTCGCTGGGAGTTCCAGTGCGTCCCGCCAGCATCACTAGAGAAGAAGGTGGATGAGATCCTCGACCAGGTATACAAGAAGTAGCGCCCTCGTGCTCGCCCTCGTCTGCGCGGCGTCCTGTTGCTGCGCCGCCCCCCCGGAATCGAAGCGCTGCTGCGCCGACGCGCCCTGGAAGGGGAACGAGAAGCAGTTCGTCCAGGATATGCTTGTCCGCTGGCGGGACGATTACGCCACGCTCTCCATCGGAGAGATCCGGATGATGGTCCAGGAAATCCTCGGCGGCCTCCAGCCGCCGGGCGACCGCTACTCCATCGAGACGGTCAGCAAGGGGACGATCGTCTTCGAACGCGACAAGAGCGCCCTCTGCTGCACCATCCAGCGGCCCTGAGCGGGTGGGAGATCCGCTCCGCTCCCCTGCCGGCGATTGTCACAAGGAATGCCCGATGCGCATAGATATGCATGTCCATACCAAGGCCTCCGACGGTCTCTACCGCCCATCGGACGTCGTGCGCATGGCGGCGGCCGCCGGCCTCGACGTCATCGCCATTTCCGACCACGATACCGTTCAAGGGATCGACGAGGCGCGCGGTGCCGCGGCGGAAACGCGTCTGCGCGTCGTCCCCGCCGTCGAAATCAACTCCTACCATGGCGACACCGAATACCACATCCTCGGCTACTGGGTCGACCACACGAGCGTCACCCTTCGCAGCTCACTCGGGGAGCTGCAAAAGGCACGCATAGACCGCATGCACAAGGTCATCGCCCGCCTCGGAGAGATCGGCATCACGCT
Organism: Candidatus Auribacterota bacterium; assembly: GCA_026391995.1. GTDB lineage: Bacteria > Auribacterota > Tritonobacteria > UBA1439 > UBA1439 > JAPLCW01. The sequence goes on along the minus strand of JAPLCY010000177.1, from coordinate 9,729 downwards.
CACCCCAGAGGAGGTCATGGTTTTCGCCGAAGAGGGGAGTGTGGGGAGGCCGCACATCGCCCGGGCACTGGTCAAAAAAAAATACGCGTCCTCGGTGCGGGACGCCTTCAACAAATATATCGCGGAGGGGAAACCGGCCTACGTGCCGCGCTCAAAACTGTCCCCCCGGGAGGCGATCGCGATCATCACCTCCGCCTCCGGCCTGGCGGTCCTCGCCCATCCCGGGCTCTGGGGGGGCGACGAGCTGATCCCGCAACTCGCCGCATGGGGCATCATCGGCATCGAGGCGTATTCCCCCGACCATACGCCGTCGCAGATCCGCCACTACCTCGGCATGGCGAAGGAGCACGGCCTCATCGTCACGGGGGGGAGCGACTTCCACGGCTGGGGCGACAACGCGGCGATGCGGATCGGCAGCGTCTGTACGCCGCCCGATCAGTTCGCCCTGCTGCAGGCGAAGGCGAAGCGATCGTCATAAGGAGGCCGCCATGGCGGCGAAGGTCTATTTCGCGGATCTCAGGGCGAGGGCGAACAACACGCTCCTGATGAAGACCGGGCGTCTCGTGGAGCGCACCGGCTTCCCCGGGCTCATCAGGGAGGGCGACCAAGTCGCGGTAAAGCTCCACTGGGGAGAGTGGGGAAACGTCGCCTTCCTGCCCCCGCCCTTTGTCAGGTGTGTGGTCGACCTGATCATCCGCGCCGGCGGCAAGCCGTTCCTCACCGACACCAACACGCTCTACACAGGCCAGCGACGAAACGCGATCGATAACATCCTCACGGCCCTCAAGAACGGATTCTCGCTGGCCTCGGCGGGAGCGCCCATCATCGTCGCCGACGGCCTCGACGGGCATGACACGGTCGAGGTGCCGGTGAACGGGACACGGGTAAAAAAGGCGAAGATCGCCTCCGGCATCCACCACGCCGACACCCTGATCTCGCTCGCCCACTTCAAGGGGCACGAGCTCTTCGGCTTCGGCGGGGCGTTGAAGAACATCGCCATGGGGTGTGCCACGCCGGCGGGAAAGCAGGTCCTCCACTCGGATGTGAAGCCGCGCGTGGATTCGGGAAAATGCTCCGGCTGCGGCACCTGCGTTTCGGCCTGCTCCGTGAAGGCGATCTCTCTCGGCAGGGATAAAAAGGCGCTGATCCGGGGCGAGATCTGCATCGGCTGCGCCGAGTGCACCGCCGCCTGTCCGGCGCACGCGATCCCGATCAACTGGGAGACCGCCTCCCGGCCTCTCATGGAGAAGAGCGCCGAGTACGCCAAGGCGGCGCTCGCCAACAAGGGCGGTAGGGCGGGCTTCGTCAACTTCCTCATCAACATCTCTCCCGAGTGCGACTGCTATGACTGGAACGACGCGCCGTTCGTCGGCGATCAGGGGATCCTCGCCTCCCTCGACCCGGTGGCGCTGGATCAGGCCTCGGCCGACCTCGTGAACAGGGCGCAGATCCTCTCGACCTCCCGCCTCGGAGGGAAGGGCTCGATCAAGGATCCTATCGCCGCGGCGACCGGCATCGCCGACTGGTCCATCCTGCTGGAGTACGCCGAAAAGATCGGCCTCGGCACCCGGAAGTACGAACTCATCAACGTGGAGTGAGCCATGCCCAGAGAGCAGTTTCTTCTCACCGTCACCGCCAGCTTCGAGGCCGCGCACCGAATACGCCTCTCCGGGAGCGTCTGTGAAAAGCTCCACGGCCACCGCTGGACGATCGAGGCCGTCTTCACCGGCAGCGTGGGGGAGCAGGGGATAGTGCGCGACTTCACCGAGCTCGATCGCGAGCTCCAGGCACGGGTGATATCGGTACTCGATCACTCCGACCTCAACGAACGATTCCCCCAACCCACATCGGAACTCCTCTGCCGGTGGATATGGGAACAGCTCGCGCCGATGGGGATAGCTGAAATCCGGCTGTGGGAAACACCTTTCTACTCGGTTATTTATAGGGGCAAACGCTGACTCCATGAAAACATCCGCGCCGCTCTTCATGCTCGCCGCAACCCTGATCGCCGCCCCGGCCCCCGCCGCGCACGGCGCCCGCGAGACGGCGGACGAATATGTGCAGAAGGTGGCCGCGCTCGTTGCGCGCGTGACGCAGGGCGACATGGAGACGCGACGCACGACCGCGAAACTCCTTCGAAGCATGGGAAAACCGGTTATCCAGTACCTCGAGTCGGAATTGAAAGCCCCCACAACTGAGCGCCGCCGCACCGCCGCGATAGCCCTCGGGGAAATAGCAGACCCGGCCACGGTTCCGCTCCCCGAAAAAACACTGAGGGATCGCGAGGGCGGCGTGCGCGCCGCCGCGGTGGCGGGTCTGGGAAAAATGGGGGACCGGTCGCTGGCGCGGCTGGTGGCCCCCCTCCTTACCGATACCGATCCGGGGGTCCGGGCAGAGGGCGCGCGGGTGCTCGGAGAACTCGGCGCCGGTGGGAACACCGAGCAGATCGAGCGCCTGCTCATGGACCCCGATGACACGGTCAAGGTAAGCGCGTTGCAGGCGGTCGGCAATCTTAAGGATCGCGCGGCACTGCCCGTCGTCATAGTCGCGCTGGGGTCGCCATCGGGGAAGGTCAGGAACAGCGCCGTGATCGCGCTCGGCGCGATCGGAGACCCGTCCGCGCTGCCGGCCTTGAGGGGAGCGCTCAACGACAGGGACGCGTGGGTCCGCAGCTCGGCCGCGGTGGCGCTCGGCGCGCGCGGAGACCGGGAATCTGTGCCGGCCCTCGCAAGGGCGACATCCGACGCCAGCTCCTATGTCCGCGCCGCTGCGGCCTCGGCGCTCGGCGCGTTGAAGGCCGGATCGGCCGCGCCCGCGCTCTGCGCCCTTCTCGAGGACCGCGCCCCGAGCGGCTTCTGCCTGCTCGAGCCGTACCGGGAAACCGAGGTGAGGGAGGAGGCGGCGGAGGCGCTCTGCGCCGTCGCCCGGATCAGCCCGGCTTTCGTGAAGGGCGCCCCCACGGCCCAGCGCGAGGAGTCCCTCGCACGCCTGCGCGAACTGTGCGCATCCCAATCCCCCACCCCGACGCCGACGAAGTAAGGTTTTAACCGCGGATTGACGCGGATTTTTCCAGGCACAGCTTTCAAGCCGCGCCCAAAAGTGGCTTGCCCTCCGCGGGCATTCTTTGTATAGTGTTGCCGCTCATCAGCGTATCAGGAGGAATATATGGCCAAGACAAAGGCGGAGGTGCTCAAGCTCGCGGACAAACTCAGGGTCCGTACCATCCGGCTCTGGTTCACCGATGTCCTGGGACGGCTCAAGGGGTTTGCCATCACCCGCTCCGAGCTCGACGAGGCGCTCGAGAGCGGCATGGGATTCGACGGATCGTCGATCGAGGGGTTCGCCAGGATCGAGGAGAGCGACATGATCGCCATGCCGGATCCGGGCACCTTTTGCGTCCTTCCCTGGCGCACGGGCGAGACAGGCGCGGAGGCGCGGATGTTCTGCGACATCCTCCAGCCCGACGGCACCCCCTACGCGGGTGATCCGCGCCACGTCCTCAAGCGGGCCCTCGCCCGCGCGGCCAAGCTGGGATACGCCTACATGGTCGGGCCCGAGCTCGAATATTTCTATTTCAAAGACGACACGAGCCTCGAGGTCCTCGACCGCGGTGGCTACTTCGACATGGCCCCGATAGATCTTGGGTCAGACCTCCGCCGCGAAACGATCCAGATCCTCGAGTGCATGGGGATCCAGGTCGAGTACGACCACCACGAGGTGGCCCCGAGCCAGCACGAGATCGACCTGCGCTACGCCGACGGCCTCACGATGGCCGACAACGCCATGACCTACCGCCTGGTCGTCAAGGACGTGGCCCGGAAACACGGGGTGTACGCCACCTTCATGCCAAAGCCGATCGAGGGGCAGAACGGCAGCGGGATGCACGTGCACCAGTCGCTCTACAGGAACGGGCGGAACGCCTTCTTCGAGAAGGGAGACCCGTACCACCTCTCCCCGGTGGCGAAGTCGTTCACGGCCGGGATCCTCCGCCACGCCAAGGAAATCTGCATCATCACAAACCAGTGGGTCAATTCCTACAAGCGCCTGATCCCCGGGTACGAGGCACCGGTGTATATATCATGGGCGCAGCGGAACCGCTCCACCATGGTGCGGGTGCCGATGTACAAGCCGGGGAAGGAAAATGCCTCGAGGATCGAGTTCCGTGCACCCGACCCGGCGTGCAACCCGTACCTTGCCTTCGCGGTGATGCTCTCGGCGGGTCTCGAGGGGCTCGAGAAGAAGTACAAGCTTGCCGCGCCGATTGAGGAGGATATCTTCGAGTTCAGCCCGCAGAAGCACGAGCAGGCGGGGATCCAGACGCTGCCGGGGAGCCTCTATGCCGCCATTTTGGAGGCGCAACGGAGCGATCTGCTCAAGAAAACGCTCGGCGACCACATTTTTGGGAAGATCATCGAAAACAAGACGATCGAGTGGGACAACTACCGAATCCACGTCTCGCGCTACGAGCTTGAAAAATACCTCGCGACGATGTGACCCTCTTTACTTCCCGCGCGGCCAGAACACCGCGCAGAGAGCGCCCAGCGCAGGATAGAGCGGCGAGAAGATTTCCCGCCCGCACAGGAGAAATGCCAGCGCCACCGCGATCGCAATGACGAGCGCCGCCATTGCGGCAGCCGCGCGGCGCGGCGCCCCCCCCACGAACGCCGGCAGGATGAAGATCAGGATGATCTCCAGATACCGTGTCCTCCGCGACTCCCTCAGATACACGCCGGCTTGAAGCTGGGCGATGGCCGCTGCGTGCCATTCCGCCTCTCCCCCGCCCCCCACGCATACGATCCTGTTGGAAAAAATCCCGGGAGGACCCCCTCCACGCAATACCTCTTCGGACGCGCGGGGCGGAACGGCACCGCACTGTCGAAGGCGGATCCCCCCCCGCGGGTCGGTCGGGAAAAATCGATCATCGACCGATATCCCCTGCACGCTGCCGCCGCTCAATCTCAGTATCGCGCGGCGCGCGTTTCCGGAACGGGCGATCGCCGCAATATCCGCTGAATGGTAGAATCCCTCCCCGATCCTGGCCACGAGAGGCATCGCGGATGAATGTCCCGGCTCTAAAAAGCCACAGCCCGATGCCGCGGCAAGGATCGAGTCATCCGCACAACGGACCGATGTGACCGCGGGCACTCCCGTGCGCCTGGCCTGGCCCCACGGGTTGGTGATATAGGAGAATCGCGAGCGGATCACGGCGTCGACGCGCGCGGGCGGGCATTCCGCCCCGTCGCACAATGTGTACGCGGCGATGACGTTCCCCGCTCCCTCCATCGCCATGGCACATACCGCGGCCGCCCCATCCTCGATACAATCCACTACGACGATGGCCGAAGGCTTCTCGCGGGAGATCCGGGAGATCAGCTCGGGAAGTTCGCCCGTTCCCCGGGAGCGGACCGCGACAACGGAATCGGCGGCGAAGGGGCGCAGGGCACGCTGGAGGGAAGAAAGGAGCGCGTCGTCGCACACGGTCAGCACACCCGGAGACCACGCGCGGATGATCAAGACAGCCAGCGGAATACAGAGCGCCGGAATGAACGGGCTGAGCCAGCCTGTGCGTGCGGATGCCATAGTGAGGGGACCGACCCTGCCGCTCCGGGAAACACCCGGGGCGGCCGCTATTTCGAGCCGCCCGGCGGGGAGATTATCTTCTCTATCTCCACCCTTGCCGATTCCCACGACTTGTCGGAGGTCACCTCGACCTGAATCGGCTTGATACGGCGGCTCTTGTACACATCCATGTCGCTCTCACGGTCGCCCACGCCGAAGAGGACGTCGGCCTTGCACTGGATCTTCCTGATCGTGTCGGTCTTGTAGTCGGTTGTCTTCTTGAAGCCCTCGCGATGATAGACCCCCTTGCCCTTCGGGAACTTGTTGTCCTCAATCCACTCCGTTGAGGCCTCCAGGCATTGCTGGCTGCGGGAGCTCACGTAATAGATGTCAACCCCCTGTCCGCTCACCCACGTCAACACCTCGCGCGCCTTATTGCTCGGTGTGTCGGAGGCGATCAGCGCGGGATCAAAATACACCCTGTAATATCCCTTGCTGTCCTTCTCCTTCGGACATTCCTTCTCCGCCTTCGCCCTGCGGGCGGACTCGTCGGCAATGGTGCCGTCCATGTCGATCACGCACGCCCTCGGCCTGACCGATGCCGCGGCCGGCGCCTTCGCCTCTCCGGCCGTAAGCCTCAGCCCGAGCAGGAGCACGAACGCGGCGGCGCAGCCATACCTGAAAATACTCTTCATGATGCGTCCCTCCCCCATCTGGTGATGCCGCAAGTCTAGCAGATCGCCGGACAACGGACAAGGCCGGTAGCAGTGACCGGGGTCCAGCCTTCACCCGCGCGGATGGAAGCGCTTGTGCACCGTTTTGAGCCGGTCCTGGTCGACGTGCGTGTAGGTCTGTGTCGTCGAGATATCGGAGTGGCCGAGCATCTCCTGGACCACGCGCAGGTCCGCTCCCCGGGCAAGCAGGTGCGTGGCAAAGCTGTGCCGGAGCGTGTGCGGCATGACGTTCTTCCGCAAACTCACGGCGCGGGCATGGTGCATGACGATCTTCCAGAGGCCCATCCGGGTGAACGCCGTGCCCCGACGCGTGATGAAGAGGGCGTCGGAGGCGCGCAGGCGCGCCAGCTGCGGGCGCGCGCCTGTGAGGTATCCCTCGATCGCCTTCCGGGCGGCGCGCCCGATCGGCACGATCCGCTCCTTCGATCCCTTCCCCATGCACCTGACGTAGCCGACCTCCATGTTCACGTCAGGGATCTTCAACGAGGCGACCTCGGAGACCCTCAAGCCCGTGGCGTACATGAGCTCCAGGATCGCCCTGTCGCGCCTCCCGTAGCGCGTCCGGGGAGAAGGGCTCGCGAGGAGCCGCTCCACCTCCTCCACGGTCAGGACATCGGGAAGGTGCTTCCATATCTTCGGCGACTCGAGGACCTCTGCGATGTCGCCGCGGACGTAGCGTTGGGCTGCGAGGAACCGGAAGAAGACCTTGATCGAGACGAGGGTGCGCGAGAGCGAGGTCGGCGAAAGGCCGCGCGTTTTTTCGGCCATGAGGAAGGCGCCGATATGGTCGCGGGTGGCGTCGTCAAGCGCGGCGACCTTTTTTCTCTCGAGAAATGAGATAAAGCGGGTGAGGTCGCCGCCGTAGGCGGCGATCGTGTTCGGGGAAAGCCCCCGTTCCACGTTCAGGTAATTGATGAACTCCTCGATCAGGATGCGCATATCACCCCTGCAGGAACGGGTTGTGTGCGCGTTCGTGCGCGAGTGTCGTCGCCGGGCCGTGGCCGCAAAAGATCATGGTGTTCGCGGGGAGGGTCATGATCTTCCGCCGTAGTGATTCAATGAGTTCCTCATGCGACCCTCCCGGCAAATCCGTCCTTCCCACAGACCCTTCAAAGATCGTGTCACCGCTCATGAGGATCGGCGCCTCTTTTTCCCCCGGCACGCAAAAGAGACAGATTCCCCCCGGCGAGTGTCCCGGCGTGTGGATCACCCGCAACGTCAACCGCCCGATCGGGATCGTGTCTCCGTCCCTCAGTAATCTATCGGGCTCGGGCGAGGCGGGGAAAAAGAAGCCGATCAGGGCGCGCATCAGCCCTGCCTGGGCCAGGAGGGGGGCGTCCGCCTCGTGGATCATGAGCGGCACGCGGTACTTTTTCACCAGTTCGGCGTTGGCCGCGGTGTGATCGGGATGCGCGTGCGTGTCGATGATGCACACCGGCACAAGCCCCAGGGCGTCGAGGCGTCCGGCGATGAGACCGGCGTCCCCCCCCGGATCAATCACCGCCGCACAGCGCTTCACGCCGCAGCCGAGGATATGGCAATTCGCTTGAAGAGGGCCGACTGCCACAGTGTCCAGGACATACTTGCCCATCTAGCGTCTCCCCATCTTCGCCGCCGCGCGCCGCGCTTTCCGGAGCGTCTCGGCGATGACACGCCCGTCGTGGCTGAACGAGAGGAAGTTCGCCTCGAATTGGGAAGGCGGCAGATAGACGCCCTCCCCCAGCATCGCGTTGAAAAAGCGCGCATACGCGGATGCGTCCGAAGCCTTCGCGTCCGCAAAATCGATGACCGGCCCCCCGGTAAAAAACAGGGTGAACATCGACGCGGCGCGGTTGACCGTGCAGGGAATTCCGCGCCCCGCGAGCATTTCAAGAAGACCACCGGCCAACTCGGCGGTCCTCCGGGCAAGACCGGCGTAGTCCATCCGGGAGAGAAGCCGGAGCGCGGCGATCCCGGCCGCCACCGCAACCGGGTTGCCGGAGAGTGTCCCCGCCTGGTACACCGGCCCCTCGGGCGCCACGCGCTTCATGATTTCGGCCCTGCCGCCATAGGCGGCCAGAGGAAGGCCCCCGCCGATAATCTTCCCCAGGCAGGTGATATCGGGTTCGATCCCCGACGGACGGTCATCTCGCGAAGCGCCGCAAGGAACCCGGGAGCCGGAGGCACCACGCCCATGTTGGCCGCGACCGGCTCCACGATAACCGCGGCGATTTCTCGTCCGCGGGCGCGCAGGAGGAGCTCGGTGGCGTCCGTGTCGTTGTAGGGCAGCACCATCGTCTTCCGGCCCAGCGCCTCCGGCACGCCGGCGCTGTCCGGGATGCCGTACGTGGCGGCGCCCGATCCCGCCCGGACGAGGAGGCTGTCGCAGTGCCCGTGGTAACACCCCTCGAACTTGACCACCAGATCCCTCCCGGTATAGCCGCGCGCCAGGCGGATGGCGCTCATCGCCGCCTCCGTCCCGGAGCTCACCAGCCTGATTTTTTCGATCGAGGGGATGGCCGCGCCGATCATCCGGGCGAGATCGAGCTCGCCCTTCGTGGGAGCCCCGAAGCTGGTCCCGGAGCGCGCCGCCGCCGAGATCGCCTTTATCACCGGTGGGCAAGCGTGCCCGAGGGGCAAGGCCCCCCAGCTCATGACATAGTCTATGTAGCGTACGCCATCCTCATCCCATATACGCGCCCCCCGCCCGCGCCGTATGCATATCGGAGTTCCCCCGACGGCGCGGAAGGCGCGCACGGGGCTGTTGACCCCCCCCGGCATGCGCCGGAGCGACTCGCGGAAAATCATCGCCGACCGTCCTGTCTTCATCGCAGAATCCTGTCCATATCCAGCGCGCGCTTGGTGTATTCGCGCATCGTGGGCAACACGATGTGCGGGATATGCCCGGCGGCGGAGTTCATTGAATCCACTGCTCCCTTGAGACGGCGCGCGCTCTCCGCGTGCACCATAGTGTAGAGCGTGTACGGCCAGCCCCGCCGGGGCGTGCGCGAATACACATGGCTCACCCGCGCCAGCGCGGCAAACCGCTTCCCGATCAAGGAGAGCCTTCTCGAGGGCACCGCCCAGGCGACGAGGGCGTTCGCCCGCATGCCGAGACTGCGGTGGTCGATGCGCGCCCCCGCGCGCCTGACGAATCCGCGCTGCTTCCAGTCGCGGATGCAGTCGAGCAACCGTTGCTCGTCCATACCGGCCTGCGCCGCCGCTTCGGCGAACGGGCGCTCCGAAATCTTCATCTCCTTGCTCAGCGCCCGCAGGGCCGCCCGATCCATCTTCATAACGGCCACACCGCCCTCAGCTTGAATGTCCGCTCGGTCCGCAGATCGAGAAACACAAGTTCCCCCGTCCGCCGGTTGCTCCGGGAGATCCGCCGGTTGCCCCGGGAGATCCGCCAGCGGATCTCCCGGAGCAGCCGGGTGAGCGCGGCCGATGAAAACGC
>JAPLCY010000307.1 GCA_026391995.1 Candidatus Auribacterota bacterium | reverse complement strand
CCCGGCCTCGCGATTACCGGCGGCGGCGCATGCGACCTCTCTGTCGCGGGTGCGGGGAAGGCGATGAAGATTGACATCGCCCTGGACCTCGAACGGTCGGCGCTCGCGTGGGGGGAGGGATTCAAGAAGCCCGGCGGGATGGCCGCGGCGCTAAAAGTTCCCCTTCGCCGCGACGGCGAGCGCGTCCGGTGGGATGGAGCGACCCTCCGGCTTGGCGGCGGCACGCTCGCCTCGAACGGGACGCTCGACGTGAGCGGCGAGCGCGTCCTCAAGGCGACGCTCAAGAGTGAACAGTTTCCGCTCGAGAGCCTCAAACCCCTGATCGGGGAAAGGACACAACTGCGGGGGATGGGCGATGTCGATTGTGCGCTTGATCACAACCTTTCAAAACCGATTTCGGAGGCTGTTCTCAAGGGGACGGTGCGGGTGACGGGAGGCGAGCTGTTCGTCCCCTCCCTCGCGCGGCCGGTCAGTTTCGACACCGTCTGCACCGCCACGCCCGGGAACGTCAGGCTGGGTTTCAACACCGTGCGCCTCGGCTCGAGTGTCGCCGAAGGGTATGCGGCGTTTGAACTCAAGGAGTGGCCGTCGTTCACCTGCGATATAAACTGCCCGGTGATCAACTCGGACGATTTCGCGGCGCCATCCGCGGCAAAGAAAGCCGCCGGAAAGTCGGCGCCGGGGTGGATCGGTTCCGCCGATGCGGCGGTGATGCAACTGGGCGTGAGAGACAGCGGATATATGAAAATGCTCCGGGGGACGGGAAGGATCACCGTCGGCGAACTCAAGCTCGGGAAGCTGCGCGCACGCGGCGGGCAGGCCAGGCTCAGCCTCGCGGGCGGGGTGCTCACCGTCGATGATGCCAATCTTCCCCTCTATGACGGGCAGGTCGGGGGAAAAATTGTCGCCGATCTGGGCGGCGTGGATCAACGCTATGCCCTCGATGCGAAGATATCAAGAGTCGACATGACGAAACTGCTGCATGATGCCTATAGTTACACCGACGCGCTGTCGGGCACGCTCTCCGCGGACGTGAGGGCAACCGCGGAGGGGCGTGACGCGGCATCGGTCAAAAAAGAAATATGCGCCAAGGGGCGTTTCTCCGTTGAGAAGGGGCGGTTGCGCTCATTCGGCATACTGCAGCAAATGAGCCCTCTCTTCCTCCTCCTGGGGCAACAGGCGAAGTGCAGGGAGCTGGCCTCATTTGGCGAGCTGCTGGCGCGCGCGCCCAAGGACACGGGGCTTTCGAAATGCGAGGGGGGCTTCCTCCTCCAGGGAGACTCGTGGGGGACGGGAGACCTGTTACTCGAGCTGGACGATGAGCGCAACCCGATGAGGCTCAGGCTTGACGGCGAACTCCGCAGCGGCGGCGCGATACGGTTTATCGGTCACGCGGCGGTGCCCCGCGGCTCCGGCTACTACACCCAGCTCGAACCCTATTTCCCGGATGAGGATGGCTGGATCAGGCTTCCCTTCCCGATACCGATCGGCGGGACGCTCGCGCAACCCTCGATAGATGTCGAAGCCGCCCGCGGGAGCATCGTCACCTGTGCGGCCGAGGTGGGCAAGATGCGCCTCAGGAAAGAGATAGAGAAGAAGATCGACCGGACGTTCGAACCCAAACCCCTTGGTCCGGGAGCCGCGAAACCGGGTGGGGCGCTGAACGCCGGGGATATCGGCAAGGAACTCCTCAAGGGCGCGTCAAAGGAACTGATCAAGAAGGTGCTCCAGTAGTGTGTGGCGTCTGGACTCAAGGCATTGCATGATCCCTCCCGCCGCTCGCCGGTTCGCGATACTTTTCTGCACGGTGATACCATTAGCGACATCCGGCTGCGGGATGAGCTCGAAGCGCATCCAATCGATAGATTATCCCTCCGACATAACGCTCGACTGCCTGTTTGACGACCGCCACGTGGTCATCTTCCTCATCGACGGTTGCCGCGCAGACCTCCTCTACCGCATGGCTGACGGGGGGGAGCTGCCTGCGATCAGGAGATATTGGATCGACCGCGGGGTGCGCGTCGAACCGGCCGTCGCGCCGATCCCGCCAGTCACCAACGCAGCGGTGTCGGCGATGACCTGTGGAACCTATCCCGGGCGCCTGAATATCATCGGCAATCGATGGTTTGACCGCGATCAACTCATGCGCCATTCGGTCTTTGCCCTGAAAGACTACTATACCACCAACCGGGCCCTCAAGGGCGCCACCGTCTTCGAGATGCTGAATGACGAGCCGACGGTGGCCATCGCCACGCGTACGAGCCGCGGGGCCACCTATGAGATCCCGATCTACTATAATCTTGTGGGCATGAAAGATTACCTTATGGGGAGATGGCTCGGGGTGGACCGGGTATTCATCAGGCAGATGGCAGATGTCGGGGAGATCGCCAACCGCGAGGGGATCTTCCCTGCAGTGACCTTCGTCCACCTGCCGGGCCTCGATTCGGTGGAGCACCACGAGGGCCCGTTCTCCGCGCGTGCGCGGGGGGCGCTGAAAAATATCGATCGGGCGCTGGGGGAGTTCGCGCAGGCCCTCGAGCGGAACGGAGCGCTGGAGAGTGTGTGCCTGGTGATCGTCGCCGATCACGGGCAGGTCCCGCTCGAGGAGAAGAACTACATTTTGTGGGAGGAGTATTTTCGAGAAGGGCTGAGGCTGCCGGCGCTCGATGAGTACCGGAAGGCGGATTTCAACTCCTCTCAGCGGCGGCGAGAGGGGTATTACAATCGCTACGCGGTCATCGTCGCGAACAACGGGCGAAACAGCTCGCTCTATGTGCGTCACAACCCGCAGGCGGCATGGGTTGCGCCCGGGCGGATGGCCCCGTGGCCGGCCCGTCCGTCGTGGGATGAGATCAGGCATTATCAGACACCAGGCGGCCCGGTTGATCTTGTTGGGCGGCTGCGAAACCTCGCAGGGGTCAGGCTGGTTATCGGCATGCCGCAGCCCGGCGAGATAGCGGTCTTTTCGGCGCGGGGGGAGGGGGTCATACGGACGCGTCGCGAGGGTGATGCGACCGGTTATCTGTACGAGGCGAGGGCGGGTGAGGATCCGCTCGAATACCGCGACGTCCCGGCCGTTGCGAAGCTCATGGATGGAACGTACCACGGATCGCGCGAGTGGCTCGACGCCACCGCGGGGTTGCCGATGCCGGACATCGTCGCACAGCTTCCCTCACTCTTCGAGAGCCCGTGCGCCGGCGACCTGTTCGTGGTGGCCGCGGACAGGTGGGATTTCGAGAAGGTGAATATCAGCAGCCATGGGGGTTTTTTACGGGGCGAGATGACCGTGCCGCTTATCATGGCCGGGCCCGGGATCAGGCACGGGCGCATCGGTCCGGCGAGGATGGTGGACCTGGTGCCGACGATTCTTGATTACCTGGGCCATGGCGATCGCATCGCGAAGTATCATCTGGACGGGGTGTCGTTCCTGCCCGCGATTGCGCAGGATGGAGATATCCTGAAATGAAATGGCATCTATCCCCGCTGATGGCGCTTCTCCTGGGGGCCGCGGGGTGTGGCA
>JAPLCY010000226.1 GCA_026391995.1 Candidatus Auribacterota bacterium | reverse complement strand
ACCCTCACCTATGAACGTCGCCTGCATTATTCCATCGCGGTATGAATCCTCGCGGTTTCCCGGGAAGCCCCTGGCGGACCTCTGCGGCAAGCCCATGATTCAGCATGTCTACGAGCGGGTCCTCCGGGCAAAAACCCCATCCTATACCGCCGTGGCCACCGATCACGACGAGAGCTTCATGGCCGTGCTCGGGTCGGCGGACGTCGGGCGCCTGGCCCTCGCCACGCTGCATTCTCCCGACGCGGCGCAGGTAATTCTTCGCGTTATGGATATTTTCCCCCATAACGAGCGGGAGCAGGCGCGTATGCAGCTCGCGGCCAATCTCGAGGCGGTTATCTGCCAGCGCCTCATGCCGCGGCGTGACGGCAAGGGGATGGTCCCCGCGGTGGAGATCATGCTTGGCACCTACACGACGCGCAAGCTCCTCAGAGAGAATAAGATAGAGAAGCTTCAGGACGCGATAGAGGACGGCCATGATCTGGGGATGCAGACGTTCAATCAGTCGTTCGTGGAACTCGTACAGGCTTCGCTGGTGAGCGAACAGACCGCGTTCACCTATTCCACCAATCCCGAGAGCCTCAAGATGAATCTCCAGGGAATCTACCTCGACGAGTCGAGAAAAATCCTCGGGGATACCTAACCTAACTTATTCATCAGACTGATAAAAGAGCAATTATGACGGCTTAAGAAAATGTAACCGCGGATTTCGCGCCTGCCTGCCCTGCCTGCCGGCAGGCAGGCGGCAGGCAGGGATTGAACGAATTCCGCATAAGAATCTGCGTAATCGGCGGTTAAAACGTTAAAAGTTGGTGAATAGGTCAGGTTAACCCAATCCGCCGACGCCGTATGCCATCCTTATGGGAGACACTATTCTCCGCGAGCTGAAACGACTTCGCGCCCGTGAGCGGGGGATGGTCCAGTCCCGCCGTGTCGGTTACGCCGTCGCCCTTGTCTACCCGGACGCCTACGCGGTGGGGATGAGCAGTCTCGGCTTTCAGCTCGTGTACTCGCTCCTGAATTCCCTCCCTGGCGTCCGATGCGAGCGCGGCTTCTTCATGCCGGGCGGCCCGATACGCACCGTTGAGAGCCTCTCCCTTCTGAATGGCTTTGACTGCATCGGTTTTTCCCTCTCCTCCGAGCCGGACTATCTCAACGTGGTCGAAATCCTGCGGCGGGCGAAGATCCCGCTGCGTTCCCGGGAGCGGGATGCGCGTGCGCCCCTGATCATCGGCGGGGGGATATGCGCGTCGCTCAATCCCGAGCCGCTTGCCGATTTCTTCGATCTCTTTGTCATCGGAGAGGCCGAGGCGGTGCTGCCGCAACTCACCCAGCAATTGCGCCGGGGACAACCGCGGGAACGGCTGCTGCGCGCGGTCAGCGAGCTGCCCGGCGTCTATGTGCCGCGTTTTTTCGAACCGGTCCGCGACGCCGGCGGCCGGCTCGCGGGGGTTGCGCCTCGCCTCGCCGGAATCCGGCGGCCGGAACGGCAGTGGGTCAATGATCTGGACAGATGGCCGGCGGTGAGCGGCGTGGTCACGCCGGATTCCGAGTTTGGCGGAAGGCTGCTCGCCGAGCTGGGGCGCGGGTGCGGGCGCGGGTGCCGATTCTGCGTCGCCGATTACGGCTGGTTGCTGGCACCCTCCATTACAGACTGCCCGGCGTTCGAGGGGTTGGCGAGCGCGATCGCGGCTGAAGGGCTGAGGGTTTCGGTATCGAGCCTCAGGGCGGCGGGGATCCGCGAAGAGACGCTTGCGGTCCTTGCCTCCGGGGGACTCAGGAGCATCACTATTGCCCCGGAAACGGCAACGCCGCGCCTCCAGCAAAAGCACAACAAGCCGCTCCCTGCCGAGGAGCTGCTCGGCACGGCCGCGCGCGCGCGCGCGGCGGGCATTGCGGAAATAAAGCTCTACTATCTGATAGGCATCGAGGGCGAGACCGATGAAGATCTCGACGCCATCGCCGCGCAGGTCCGCGTCCTCTCGGCGGTGTTCCCGGTGCGGGTAAGCATCGGGGCGCTGGTGCCGAAGCCCCGGACGCCGCTCCAGTGGGCGGCCATGCCGGGGGCGAATGAATTAAAGCGAAGGGCGCGCTACCTGGGCGGTCTATTGCGGAAGATTCGCAGGGCGCGCATGGGCGCCACGAGCGTCAGGGAGGCGGTTCTCGAGGCGGTGTTGTCGCGGGGGGGGCGTGAGCTCGGCAGAATGATTGAGGAAGGCGCATTCCCGCGCGGACTCCACGAGGAACTCCGGCGGGAACGTGATGCCGATGAGGTGTTCCCATGGGATCATATCGATAACGGGGTGGGAAGGGAGTATCTCCGGTCGGAATACGTGAGCTACATCGAGGGGAAATCGACTCCGCCATGCGCGCCGGAAAGCTGCAGCGCGTGCGGGGCATGCGTGCGCACGCAATGAGCATGACGCGCGGGGCAATGAGGGCGCGGGTGTCTGCGATGAATTGGATGGAATTTGAGCCGCTCAAAAAAGCGGGCTGGCTGAGGCATTGCTTTACCACACGGCGGTTTATGGAATCGTGCGATCCGGAGAAACGCGGCCGGCGGGATATGGCCCAGCTGCTTTCAAAAGAGTTGTGTGCCCCTCCACAGGCGGTTGTCTGGGGAGAACAGGTGCACGGGAGGGGCGTCGCGGTTGTCGGACATTCTCGCGAAACATATCGTGAAATCCCGGCGGTTGATGCGCTCATCTGCGCCGAGACCGGCGTGTGTCTTGTCGCATTCGGCGCCGATTGTCCCCTTGTCTATATCGCAGACCCGGCGCACCGCGTTATCGCCCTTATCCATTCCGGGCGCCGGGGGTGCGAGGGGCGCGTCGTGACCGCGGGCATCAACGAGATGACGCGCTCATTCATGACCGAGCCCGCCGAGTGCGTCGCGGTGATCAGTCCCTCGATAGGCCCCTGCTGCTACCCGGTCGATTTGTGGGCCTCTCTCGATCGGGAACTCAAGGATGCGGGAGTGGGCAGTGTGGAGAACCAGCGCTCCTGTACCGCGTGCCACGAACGGCTCTACTATTCATACAGGCGTGAGCGGGGCACGCACGGCAGGATGCTCGCGGGATTCATGATCGTTTCATGAGGGCGCGGGCGCGAGTGCAACCGTTGCGAAAGCGATTGTCCCCGTGAGGCGTCATGTGTTAGCGTGCCTCCCCGGAGCGGGATATGTCGATTGCGGATAATGTGGCGAGGGTGCGCGAAAGGATGCGGGCCGCCGCGGCGCAGGCGGGACGCGATCCCCTGGGCGTGGAGCTCCTTCTGCACGGAACCGTCCGCGGCATCGCGGCGACCTGGCCCGACGGCCGGCCGGTCGCCGCCCTGGACAGCCTCGCCAGTGGGCCGGGAGTTGCGATCGAC
>JAPLCY010000088.1 GCA_026391995.1 Candidatus Auribacterota bacterium | reverse complement strand
GTTCAACCCATGCGGGAGCGTGAAGGACCGCATCGCCCTGGGCATGATCGAGGACGCCGAGCGGCGGGGGCTTCTCAAAAGCGGCTCGACCATCATCGAGCCCACGAGCGGCAATACCGGCATCGGCCTCGCCTGCATCTGCGCGGCCAAGGGCTACCGGCTCGTGATCACCATGCCCGAGACGATGAGCCTCGAGCGGCGGGCGCTGATCAAGGCATTCGGGGCGGAGATCGTGCTCACCCCGGGCCCCATGGGCATGCGGGGGGCGGTCCAGACGGCAGAGGAGCTCGCCGCGAAGACAGAGGGGGCGGTCATCCTGCAGCAGTTCAACAACCCCGCGAATCCCGAGATACACCGCCGCACCACGGCGGAGGAGATCTGGCGGGACACCGGGGGCCGCGTCGATATATTCGTCGCCGGCGTCGGCACGGGGGGGACCATCACCGGTGTCGGCGAGGCCCTCAAGCGGCGGAAACCCGCCGTGAAGGCCGTCGCCGTCGAGCCCACCGCCTCTCCGGTGCTCTCCGGCGGGAAACCGGGCCCCCACGCGATCCAGGGGATCGGGGCGGGGTTCGTGCCCGCCATACTCAACCGCGAGGTCATCGACGAGATCATCCAGGTGTCGAACGAGGCGGCGATCGCCATGGCCCGCCGCCTGATGCGCGAGGAGGGGATCCTCGCCGGGATATCCTCGGGCGCGGCGGTCCACGCCGCGATCGAGGTGGCGAAGCGCCCGGGCAATAAAGAGAAACTCATCGTCGTGGTCCTCCCCGACACGGGTGAGCGCTACCTGAGCACGGCGCTGTTCAAAGATTAGCAATCAAGCGATCGCTCAATTGCCTGATAGCTTGATCGCTCGATCGCTTTTATACAGGAGACATTACCCGATGAAAAAACAAGCGTATCGTTTTGAAACCCTCGCCCTGCACGCGGGGCAAACGCCCGATCCCGTCACCCTCTCACGGGGCGTGCCGGTCTACCGCACCAGCTCGTATGTGTTCAAGAGCTCGAAGCATGCGGCCGATCTCTTCGCCCTGAAAGAGCTGGGGAACATCTACACGCGGCTCATGAACCCGACGCAGGACGTCCTCGAGAAACGCGTGGCGGCGCTCGAGGGGGGTGCGGCGGCGCTCGCGCACGCCTCGGGAACGGCGGCGATATTCAACACCGTCATCAATATCTGCGCCGCGGGAGATGAGATCGTTGCGGCCAACAACCTCTACGGCGGCACCTACACGATGTTCGACGCCATCCTCCCCCAATTCGGCATCGCCGTCCGGTTCGTCGACCCCCGCGACCCCCGCAATTTCGCGGCCGCCATCACCGAAAAAACCCGCGCCGTCTATGTCGAGACGATCGGCAACCCGGCGCTGGAGGTCGCCGATATCGCCGCGGTGGCGCGCGTGGCGCACCGGCATCGCCTTCCGCTCATCGTCGATTCCACGTTCACCACGCCGTACCTGCTCAGGCCGTTCGAGCACGGGGCGGACATTGTCTGCCACTCCCTCACCAAGTGGCTGGGCGGGCACGGGACGGCGATCGGGGGGATCGTGGTGGATTCCGGCGCATTCGACTGGACCGACGGTAAATTCAGGCTCTACAACACGCCCGACAAAAGCTACCACGGCCTGCGCTTCGCGCGGGACCTCGGGCCGCTCAATCCGCTGGCCTTCATCATGCGCATGCGGCTCGTGCCGCTCAGGAACCTCGGGGCGTGCATCTCGCCCGATAACGCATGGATATTCCTGCAGGGGATCGAGACGCTCCCGTTGCGGATGGCGCGTCATTGCGAAAACGCCCTCGCCGTGGCCCGCTTTTTAAAAAAGCATCCCGCGGTGCAATGGGTGCGCTATCCGGGGCTCCCGGATGACCCGGCGCACCGTGTCGCCCGGCGTTATCTCAAGAAGGGTTTTGGCGCCATGGTGGTATTCGGGATCAGGGGGGGACGCAAGGCCGGCGCGCGGTTCATTGACAGCCTGAAACTCTTCTCGCACCTCGCCAATGTCGGGGACGCGAAGAGCCTCGCCCTGCACCCGGCAAGCACCTCGCACTCCCAGCTCTCAGACGAACAGCAGCGGGCGAGCGGCCTCAAGCCCGAGCTGGTGCGGCTCTCCGTGGGGATCGAGAATATCGAGGATATTCTCGCCGACATAGGGCAGGCACTGGGGGCCGCGCGTTAGGATTACATCTCGCTGCAGGAGCATGCGGCCCGTCTCCGCCTCTTCCGGGCGGCAAACTCCGGCGCCTCGCGGATGCAGGTCCCCAGCACCCGCACCGACTTTCCAAGCAGCTTCAGGCTCTCCCGCGTGAGCCTCGCCGGCGCCTCTCCCACGTCGTCCCAACCCGCGCGTTTCAGATCGTCCGGGGATATCGCGAGCCCATCCCAGTTGTTGAAGAGCCGCCCCCACTCGCTCCGGAGCGACTCGTGGACAAGGCGTTGGTGCGTGGGGTACCAGAAGGAGTCGTGGTAAAGGACGCTCGCGATGTAGGCCCAGGGGGCGAGGACGGTCTTCAATGTCCACTCCACCGGTTTCCTGAGTTTGCCCCAGTAGATCCGGTGCTGCATCCTGCCGGCGAACGTCATCTTCTTGAACGGTCCGACAAAATGCCAGTTCTCGTCCGCGGCGGCGCGATCGCCGACGATCTCGATCTCCCTCGGGTCGCCGCACCCCAGCCCCTGCTCGTGGGCAAGGCGGACGAATTTGAGGTCGCGGAGAGGATCAAACCCCATGATCTTCGCCGCGACCGCGTCAATGGCCACCTGGTCCGCCGAGGCGAGTATCACGTTCTTCACGTGGGGGCGCATACAACGCGGGCCGGGCCCGTCGCCGGCAAAGGTGCCGTCCATGACGGCGAAAATCCCGCGGTGGATTTTCTTCTGGATCATGAGCAGGTCCACGAGCGTCTCGTGAATCACCGGGTGGGTCCAGTGCCGCCGCTCGTTGAGGAGCCCGCCGAAGGCGTTCTTCATCGCACCGGTGGTGGTGGTGAAGATATGCGTCTTCACCGTGGGGAGATGGATGATATTCTCGCCGATGAAGCACCTGGGGATCATGAAGCCGCCGGGATACACCTCGTTCAGGCAGAGGAACTTCTTCGTGAGATCCCCCACCGCGTCCCTGATATTGATCCATTCCTCACTTTCGTAGAGGTGGACATTGCGGAGGCCGTGGGCCCGCACCACGTTGATCTGCTTGTTCTCGCGCTCGCCGAGGTGCGCGTCGATGACCACGGTGCGGTTGTGGCAGGCGTGGATGCGGGCCGGGTCGTAGCCGTCCCGCTTCATCGCGCGGATGACCCCCTCGAGCTGCCAGGGAGGGGTCGACGAGGCGGGGAAGAAAAAGTGCCAGCTGATGTTGATCTTGAGCGCGGTCTCGACATCTTTCCGGAGCACGTCCTGGTAGCCGGCGAGATTGAGGAGCGTGTGGTAATCCTCAAGCACGGTGGCGGGGGAGGTGCGCAGTATGGCGACGGTTGATTTTTTCATGGGTGCATTCTAGCACATCTGTGCCGGCCAGAAGAGCCTTGCCCGCCAGCTTTGTCGCGTCCCCCTCTCCGTCGCCGCGATACACGGGCCCGAGCTGGTTCTGCATGCTGTCGAAGAGGAGGTGCAGGGCCACGCCGGCGAGGAGCGCGAGAAACACCCCGCGCCGGAGCTCCGGGGCCCAGAGCAGACTCACCAGAAGACAGTAGAGCAGGCAGACGAGCGGCGAGTGAAGCGGGGCCATATACCAGTATGTCGCGGGAAAGAAGATGTGCAGCGGCCGGGAGATGATGTCCGGGAGGATCACGCCGAGCATGACGACGGAGAGATGCCTCACACGGACGAACTGTCGGACAACCTGAAGCGAACAGAGATGCGTGATGAGATCGGGCATTGTATGCTCCTGAACAACTACCGTTCCCGCGCGATATAATTATTCATCCCCGGCGAGCTCGACACGGCCGGCTCGCCCTCACCGGCCGCAAGGAGACACTCTACATTACTCAGCCCACGGGCAAGTGTGAGAGCGGCGTCCACCCCCATCACGAGCATCGCGGTGGATAGCGCGTCGGCCTCCGCGCAGGAATCCGCCACGACGGTCGCGCTCGCGACCCCGCTCTCCGCGGGGCTGCCGGTACGCGGATCGAAGATGTGGCTATAGCGCCTTCCCTTCTCGATAAAATAATCCTCGTAATCGCCCGAGGTCGCGACGGCCCTGTCGGAAAGCTGGAGCGTGGCGAGCACGCCGTCGCGGCGGGGATGCCTCACCGCCACGCGCCACGGCCCTCCGTCGGCCGCGCCCCCCAGGCAGCGGCACTCCCCCCCCACATCGACGAGCGCACCCTTGACGCCGCGCTCGCGCAGGAGGTCCGCCGCCCGATCGGCGGCGTACCCCGGTGCGATGCCCCCGAGGTCGATCCGCACGCCGTGGAGGCGCAGCCCCGCGAAACAACGCCGCCCCTCGCGCTCAAGGACAAGCGTCGAGCCGTCGCAGGGGGGGACATGAGTACGCCCCGGCGTGGGGGGCGCGCGGCGCGCTCCCTTTTTGAACCCCCACCTCTCTTCCGCCGGCAGCACGCATATATTGAAGGCGCCGCCCGTGCGTCGCGACGCCTCGATCGCCATGGCCAGTACTTCGTGGGTCCGCGGATCCACCTCCACCTCGTCCCCGGGGCGGCTCCTGTTCAAACGCCCGATATCGCTCTCCCCGCGGAAAATGCTCATCAACTCCTCACACCGCCTGATCTCGGCGCACGCCGCGTCCGCCGCGCCCTTGAGCCGGCCGGTGGCCGCATCAAGGGGCGTGCCAACCACCGTGACCGTCGCCGTAGCCCCCATGGCGGGGATGGAATAACTCCATTCTGATGGCCGGCAGATCAGGACGGCACCGATCAGGAGCAGCACCGCTATAATAAACAAAATAACCGGACCACGCATAGTATTGCAACTCCAGTATCAGGAGAATGGCAACTTGTGTGTTGCCCCACACCCCCGGCGTGCTACAATCATCCCTGCAGACGGGGGACCCCCGACGATGATCACGATCGCCCGCGCCACGCGCGCCATACTCAATAGTATCAAAGCGCCGACCTCCGCAGTAGTGCCTCTCGAGGACGCCCTCGGCCTTGTCCTGTCGAAGAGCGTCTCCGCCCCGAATGACATACCCCCCTTCACCAACTCGGCCATGGACGGCTATGCCGTGAGGGCCGCGGATACGCGCGCCGCATCCCCCCGCACGCCGGTGGCGCTGCGTGTTATCGAGGACGTGCCGGCGGGCAGGGTCCCGAGGCGGGCCGTGATGCGGGGGAACGCGGCCAGGATCATGACCGGCGCCCCGCTCCCCAAAGGCGCCGACGCGGTGCTTCAGGTCGAATACGCGGAAGAACGCAGGGGCACGGTCCTCTGTCGCCTGCCGGTTCGTCGCGGCGCAAACGTGCGGCGGGCGGGCGAGGATATCCGCAAGGGACAGCGCGCCCTCGCGCGCGGGGCCATCCTCCGCCCCCAGGAGCTCGGCATGCTCGCCGCGGTCGGCGTTCCTCACGTGCCCGTCTTCAGCCGCCCGCGCGTCGCGATCCTCGCGACGGGCAGCGAGCTCATCCACCCCTCCCGCACGCCGGGCCCGGGGCAAATCAGGAACTGCAACTCCTACTCGCTCATCGGTCTCGTCCGCAAATACGGGGCCGTGCCGGTGGACCTCGGCATCGTGCCGGACATCCCGTCCCTCCTCCGGCGGAAGCTCCGTGAGGCGGCCGGTTGTGATATAATCATCACCTCGGGGGGCGTGTCGGTCGGTACGCACGACCTCGTGAAACGCATCCTCATCGAGGTCGGCGGGAAGATGAAATTCTGGCAGGTCTGCATGAAACCGGGGAAACCGCTCGCTTTCGGCCTGATTCGCGGGAAACCGGTCTTCGGCCTCCCCGGCAACCCGGTCTCGGTAATCGTTTCATTCGAGATGTTCGTGCGTCCCGCGATCCTTTCAATGATGGGGATGCCCGCCGGGCCGCTCCCCTCGCTCACCGCTCTCCTCGGCCGGCGCATCGTCAAGCCGGCCGACCGCGTTCACCTGATCAGGGCGAAACTCACCCGGCGCGGCGGGCGCCTGTATGCGTCCCCCACGGGGC
>JAPLCY010000019.1:2631-3610 GCA_026391995.1 Candidatus Auribacterota bacterium | reverse complement strand
GCGGGGGAGGAGGGTCGAACTTCATTGACTTAAGCGTGAGCCCAGCCACCATGAGCGTGGGAACGGGCATCAACCTCGCCTTCACATGCAATGCGGGCTTATTTAACTACCAAGGCGTTCCCGTGGATGTGTACTGGGTAATTGTAGTGAACCCGTCCATCTCCGACCAGGCGGCAACGGTGGACCAGCTCCTTTCCAGCGGGACCGTATATTATTTCAGCCCCCCCAATAAAAGGGGGCAGATGCTCATGACAAGCAAGTTAAAGGGTCCCTCCTTCCCCGGCGTTGTATTGTCGACGCCCACCTACTCCGGAACCCTTACAGTCAACTTGGGATCAAACGCTGGAACATTCGCTTTTGCCATGGGATTCATAAATCGCAACACGGGGGCACTGGTGGGAAATATCACGGAGGTGTCCAACGCGTTTACGCTAAAACGACCGTAGTTCACACGCCTACCCGCTCGATCGTGGTGCGGAGGCGGCGGCAGAACACCTCGCACATCATGATCGAGACGGCGGGATACTCGCGCAACATGTCGCGGAACTCGCGCTTGTCGATCCTCAGGACCTTGACCACTTCCTCCGCGATGGCGCTCGCCGAGCGCGGCGCGTCGTCGAAGAGGGCCATCTCGCCGAAGTAGTCGTTCTCCCCGAGCGTGGCGAGCGGGACCACCTCGCCGCCCGCCTGGGAGACAATGCGGACCTCGCCGGCGATGATGATGTAGAGGCTGTAGCCGTGCTCCCCCTGCCTGATGATCCGTTCGCCGGGCGCGTGCGTCTCCTCCCGCGCGATCGAGGCGATCGCCAGCAGTTCCTTGAAGTGCAAGTGTGAGAATATCGGCACGCCCTTGAGCGTGAGCACCTTTTCCATTAGATCTTCCACTGGTTCCCCTCCTCCGACACCAATTCCCTCGCAAGCCCTCGCCGCGCGCGCGCGGAGGGCGTCGGTCACCGGCGCGCCGCCCGCACGCTCCGCC
>JAPLCY010000019.1:0-2594 GCA_026391995.1 Candidatus Auribacterota bacterium | reverse complement strand
GAGGGCTGGGGTAAGCACCTCCTCGAGCGCCTCGAGGGCGTGTTCACGCACCGCCTCGTCCCGGTCCCGGTAGCTTTCGAGGATGAACTGCACCCTGCTCCCCTTAAGCAGCAGCGTGAGCGCCCTGAATATCTCGTCGATCGCCTCGTGCAGCCTGTTCTGGAAGAGGAGGAGAAATATCTCCCGCGCCCGGCCCTGCGGGGCCTCCTCCGCCGCCCGCATGCCGGCGACCGCCCGGTAGCCGTCGGCGGCCTTCGCGTCGATGAGGGCGAGCAGCGTCTGCTCCTTCGCCCCGAGCTCGTCGAGGATGCCGATCAGCAGCGCGCGCGTGAAAATACCGCTCGCCGACAGCGCCGCGGTGATCCTCGGCAAGGCGGTCTCGCCATGGGACACGATGAGCGCGCGCGCCGCGGCGCGGACACGATACTCCTCGTCGGCGAGGAGCGGCAGGGCGAGATCGATAGTCTCCAGCCTGCGGAGCGCGGCCAGGCCATCGATCGCCCCTGCGCGCACGAGGGGGTGGGGATCCTGCAGCAGCGCGCGCCATGCGTTGTCGCTCATGTCGAGCCCCAGCTTCCCCAGCGCGCGCGCACACTCGGCCCGCAGCGGATCATGCTCTGAGCTCATGAAGCGCCGGACCTGCGATAGCATCCCCCTGCCGCCGATCTCGCCGATCAGGTAGAGCGCGCTCCGCGCCTCTTCGACATCGGGGGAATCAAGTGTGGCGATCACCCCCGCGGCATCGGCCTCTTCTCCCGCCGCGCGCAAGCCCAGGATGGACTCGGCGACAAGCGCCGGCACCGCGCTCCTGACGCCCTTTCTGAAGAGCTCAACGCCCTTGTCCGGGGCCAGTCGCCGTATGGCCGCGGCGACTTCGGACAGGATGCCCTCACCCAGGCGCCCGGCGACGCAGAGAAGTGCGGGGACCGCTTCCCGGGAAGGCGCCGCCCCCACGATCCGCACCATCTCCACCTGGACCGCGGGATCGAGCGACGGCATCGCGTCACAGATCATCGCCGGCCACTCCCCGACGCCGGACTGGCTGAGCAGCCGCGCGGCCATAAGCGCGGTCCCCGGCGTGCCCGACGTCAGGCTCTTCGCGAGCTGACGCACGGCGCCTGCGGTCATGAGAGGCCCCAGCTCCCGGCTCTCGAGCTCGGCGAAGTTCACGTGCCGGTCGCTGAGGCTTTGATAGAGGATCGAAGAGTAGGCGCGGCGGAGGCGATAGTTGCAGGCGATCCAGGCCAGGACAATGAGCGGCCCCGCGAGCGCCAGGCCACGGGGGGGGATGAAGAGGACGAGCAGCCAGAGGAGCCCGCTCCCGGCGAGCTCGCCGATGCGCCGCACCGCGCCCTGCACAAAGGCACTCACCCGCCCCCTGAGCCCGGCCGGGATGATGTTGTAGAGCATCTGGCAACCCGGCTTGTAGAATGCGGCGTCGATCACCTCAAGCGCGGCGTTCCCGAGCATCGCGGTGTATATCTTGAAGCTCGCGTACAGGCCGACGAAGGTCAGGAGGTAGCCGCACGGGTAGGTCATGAGGACGTTCACGATCCCGTAGCGCCTGAAGAGCCCCCCCGCCGCGAGGAGCTGGCACGCCAGGATCATGATGTTGATCGAACCGTTGAAGATCCCGAAGAAGCCCAGGAGCGACGCCTCGGAGCTGTACGCCTGGTTGGCCAGGTACTTGAACAGGTATTCGAAGAGGGGGGTGACGATCCCCGGCATCAGAGCGAGCAGCATGAGGTAGCCCAGAAGCGAGCTGCCGCGCCGCTGCGCGAGCTCCCGCCGGATGAATTTCCCGAGCGAGCCGAGGGTGATCTCTTCGGAGGGGGAGAAGCTGATCGGCGAGAGCCGGGCCACCTGCCGCCGGCCGAGTCCGATGAGCAAGTACGAGATGAGCATCCCGATGCCCGAGCAGAGCACGACGTTGTCGGTCCCCGCCAGGCGGGCGATCCCCGGGCTCATGATGCTCCCCGCGATCGTTCCCATCACCGCCCCGCCGCCGAGGATCGGGAAGATGCGCCGCGCCTTCCTGGTCGAGTAGATATCGGAGGCGAGCGTCCAGAAGACGATGAAGAAAATGTACTTCATCTGCTTCACCACGATGTAAGTGACCGGGTAGGCGAGCGGGATGCCGGAGGCGATGAGGAGCCTCAGCGCGGCGAGCACGACCGCAAACACGATGAGGAGGTGCGAAATGAGCCTGGCCCGCGAGGTGCGGTCGACGACGCGGTTGAGCCCGAGGATCAGTACGAGGAAGGCCAGCGAGTTGCAGAAGAAGGTTGTCGGCAGGTACTGGACGCCGTAGCGCTTCAAAAAGACAGTGGCTGAGAAGTTCTCGTTCAGGATCTGGCAGAACTGGAAGAGGGCGATCGTCCCCACCATCAGGAAGAGGAGGGGTTGTTCCTGGCGACGAACCCCCAGCATCTTTTCGGGCGATAGTTTCATCTGGCGCGGGCTATTCCGTACTCGTCGAGGATCCTCTGCCGGCGTTCGAGGAGTGTCGCCTCGATTCTCGCCGCGTCCTCGGCCCTGTGGTAGCGGGCGAGTTCCACTGCCGCATGGATCTGCGCCTCGCTGAAACGGGCGAT
>JAPLCY010000284.1 GCA_026391995.1 Candidatus Auribacterota bacterium | reverse complement strand
GATTCTGCTGCGGAGTTGCATGATGCATCGCGCGTGATATGACATTCGGCGGATGAGTAAGAACAAGGCGAGGGAGGAATAGGATATGGTAAAGCGGGCGCTGGGAAGGGGGCTCGAGGCGTTGATCCCCGAGACGATCACGATGCGCGAACGGGAGGTTGTAGAACTCGAACTCGGGCGCATCCGGCCTGGCAGATATCAGCCCAGGACGGAATTTGACCAGGGGAAGCTTCAGGAGATCATCGACTCGATAAAGGAGAAGGGTGTCGTCCAGCCGGTGATCGTGAGGCAGGTTGACGGCGAGTTCGAGCTGATCGCCGGCGAGCGGAGGCTCCGCGCGGCGAAGTCTCTCGGGCTTGAGCGGATACCGGCCATCGTGAAGAGCGTCAGTGATGAACAGGCGCTCGAGATCGCGATCATTGAAAATGTGCAGCGTGAAGATTTGAATCCGATTGAAGAGGCGCGCGCGTACCAGAAGCTCACGGAAGAATTCGAACAGACCCAGGAGGAGATTGCAAAGAAGGTGGGAAGGAACCGCGCGACGGTGGCCAACACATTGAGGCTGTTGAGGCTGCCGGCGGAAATTCAGGAAGATATTATGTTGGGCAGGGTAACGGCCGGGCACGCGAAGGTGATCCTCATGCTTGAAACGGCCGCGCTGCAAAAAAGATTGCGCGACCAGATCGTCGCACAGGGGCTTTCGGTAAGGGAAACCGAACGTTGCATTGAACGGATGAAAGCCCCGCCAGCGCACAAGCGAAAGATCGGGGTGAGTAAATCGGCGGATCTGCTGAAGATCGAAGAGAGTCTTCGCAACTGCCTGGGCACGCAGGTGAGAATCACGCCGGGGCGCCGGAAGGGGAGAATCGAGATTGAATATTATTCCCAGGAAGACCTCGAGCGGATACTCGAGGCGATCCTGGAGGAATTGCCGGGGTGATGCAGGGCCATCAGCGGGATAGTGCTAACCACTAGCAGGGCAGTAAGATGCAAATGATCGATGCAGGCATTGGGCATCCGGGGTGGGGATGTGAAGGGTAATCAAGGGCGAATGGCTGTCCGGAAGCGCGTGTACACATGCCGTTAGGAACGCTCTATATTGTCGGCACACCGATAGGAAATCTCGAAGATGTCAGCGCGCGCGCGCTGGGCATCCTGCGCGAGGTGGATCTTATCGCCTGTGAGGACACGAGGCATTCAAGAACGCTTCTCGCGAGATACGGCATCAGCACGCGGCGCATGAGCTATTATGGGGCGAAAGAGAAAGGGAAGGCCCGGGAATTGACCGGCTATCTCGAGGAGGGCAAGGATATCGCGCTCATATCGGACGCGGGGATGCCGGGAATCGCAGATCCGGGGGCGCTGATCGTAAAGGAAGCGGTCGAACGCGGCGCCAGAATCGTGCCGATCCCGGGACCGTCGGCACTGATTGCCGCGCTGGCGGCGTCGGGCCTCCCGAGCAACCGCTTTGTGTTCGAGGGCTTCCTCCCTCGAGGCGCCGGCAGGTGGTAGTGGCACGGGAGCTCACCAAGGTGCACGAGGAGTTTATCAGAGGCACGGCGGAAGAAATCCTCCAGCACATCGGCGATGCCGCGGTCAGGGGCGAAGTCGTGCTCATGATCGCGGGTGCCGGGGAATCGGTTGACTGGAGCCGCGTCGATCTCGCTGCATATGTGACAACGCTCGAACAAAAACTGGGGATTGAACGCAAGACCGCGATCAAGCTCGCCGCGCAGTTGAGCGGGATTGCAAAGAATATTGTCTATAAGGAAACACTGGGGGTAACCGCGGATAGACGCTGATTTTAAATTAAAGCTTTTTGATCCGCGGTTAATTCTTCCCACAACAGGATCACACATAATTCACGGCGAATTGATTATGTCCCCCGCGTACCGGGGGATTACCGGGTGGGGTATCGGTGTGAGCCGCTACTCCCAGATCCTTCGATAGCGTTCAAGCTGCTCCGGTGTTTCGAGCGAAGGTTTTTCTGATTCAGGAGATGCGGGGCGGGACGCCTCCCATCCCTTCCAGCCCTCGAGGAATGCGCGGGAACCGATGTGGCGGGCACCGTACGCACGAGATCGGTCGCCGACGGATCGGTCATCGGTGATCACGGTGAGGGAAGCGGGGTGGGACGAGTCGGCGACGATTTTCACAATGAAATCATCGGCCGGCGCGGGCGCGTAGCGCACCCTGAGATTCGGCAGCGGATGCAGCACGCCGGCGCCTTCGCGGCTGTCGAAAACAACAGTAACAAGAATCATTTTCGTTTGATAATACGCGGCAAGTTTCCTGATGAGCCGCTCGCGCCGCTCACGGTCAGCGCCGCCGAACGCCTTGTAAGCCAGATTGCAGCCGTCTATGACAAGCTCTTCCATGACGAATGCTATTGTATGAAATAAAGAGCGCGCGCGCCACTGGAGTTGTGGTGGACAGATACAAATGTATATTATATTATGCGGCCCAATAGATTACCGTTGCGAATTGCATCGGCCATAGATATACTAAAAGTAACTGCTCAGGAGCCAGAATTCAGGAGTCAGGAGCCAGGAGTTAGAATGAGGACGCCAGCGGCGACATTTGAGGACTTGGGATACGGCGATGTTTCCGAGTTAACGCAGTTATCCGAAGAGGTCAGTAAGCTACCGGAAACTTATGCGCGATCCATTCCGTATTCTGACTCCTGGCTTCTAACTACCTGAGTAGTTACTACTAAACCACAATGCATGGATATAACAATTGGAGGATCAATGACGACTATCACTGCGATCAAGGCGCGCCAGATTCTTGATTCACGTGGCAACCCGACGGTTGAGGTGGATCTCCATCTCGAAAGCGGGGCGATGGGGAGGGCGGCAGTCCCCTCGGGGGCCTCAACGGGAGAGCATGAGGCGCTCGAGCTTCGCGACGGCAACAAGAGCTACTATTGCGGCAAGGGGGTCACGCACGCGGTCAGGAATGTGAACGAAGTAATCGCTCCCGGGCTTTGCGGCAGGGACGCGGCGGATCAGGAATCCCTCGACAGGGCTCTGATCGCCATGGACGGAACGCCGAACAAGGGGAAGCTGGGCGCGAACGCCATCCTCGGCGTCTCCCTGGCCGCGGCGAAGGCGGTGGCTTGTCACCGGGGCATCCCGCTCTTCCGCTACATTGGAGGGGTGCACGCGCGCACGCTGCCGGTACCGATGATGAATATCATCAATGGCGGGGCCCACGCGGACAACAACCTTGATCTCCAGGAGTTCATGATTGTGCCGCTCGGGGCCGAGTGCTTTGCCGACGGGTTACGCATGGGGGCGGAGGTATTCCACACGCTCAAGGCGATCTTGAAGGGGAGGGGGATGGCGACCTCGGTCGGCGATGAGGGCGGTTTCGCCCCCGACCTCCCGAGCAATGAAGAGGCGTTGAAGGTCATTGTCGAGGCGATCGTCAAGGCAGGGTACCGGCCGGGTCGCGACCTCGCCATTGCCCTCGACCCCGCGGCGAGCGGGCTCTACGTGAAGGGCAAGTACCGGCTCGCCTCAGAAAAGCGCGAGCTGAGCGCGGGGGAGATGGTCGATCTCTACGAACGCTGGTGCGCGGCGTACCCGATCCGCTCGATCGAGGACGGCCTTGCCGAGGATGACTGGAAGGGATGGCAGACGCTCACCGAGCATCTGGGCAAGAAGATCCAGATCGTGGGCGACGACATATTTGTGACCAATCCGGAGCGCCTCAGGCGCGGGATACAGACGGGGGTCGCCAATTCCATCCTCATCAAACTCAACCAGATCGGAACACTGAGCGAAACGCTGGAGACGATCGAGATAGCCCACCAAGCCGGGTACACCACGGTGATCAGCCACCGTTCCGGTGAAACCGAAGACAGCACGATCGCCGACCTTGCCGTGGCGGTCAATGCGGGCCAGATAAAGACCGGCTCACTCTGCCGAAGCGACCGCGTGGCGAAGTATAATCAGCTCCTCCGCATCGAGGAATTGCTGGGCGCGACCGCGGTGTACGGGGGCAGCCTCTGATGGGGAAGGGCACCGCACACGGGAGAACCGTCTGGTACGGCGCGGCCCTTGTCCTAGGGCTCGCGCTCTCGTGGTACTTTTTCCTGATGCCGCTCCTCGGCACAAAGCGGCTATTTCGCACGCGCGTGGACGAGCTACGGCGGGGAATAGTGGCGGGGCAGGAGGCTCACCGCAAGCTCCAGCGCGAGCGGCGGTTGCTTGAAGAGAACGATCCCGCCTATCTCGAAAGGTACGCCCGCGATAACTTTGGATGGGCGCGGGAGGGGGAGATCATCTACAAGCTTGACCGGGAGCGGTAAGGGGTTGCATATGGGTGTGATCAACAGGGTCATCAACTACACGCAGCGCCGCGGGCTCAGGGAAATCATGACGCGACTGCCCTCATCCTCTCCCGAAAACCTGGTGCGCATGACCCATCTCGCCGAAATCCTTACCAGGAACCATGACGACAAGGAGATCCTCCGCCAGATGCGCGAGGCGTTCCGTCAGAATCACCCCTCCCTGCAGCTCGCCCGCAACGCCATCGCGCGCCTTTCGCCCAACTGCCGCGACCGGCTGGTCAACAACCTCATGATCAGTGCGCTGGTGATCGGCAACTCGATGCGCGAGAACGAGATCTATCAACGCGAGGGATTTACACCGCCGCTCCTCATGGTTATCAGTCCCACAATGCGCTGCAATCTCAACTGCTACGGCTGCTACGCGGGTGGGTATCGGCAAGATTTCGGATTACCATTCGAGCTAATCGACCGGGTCATCACCGAGGGGAAGGAGCTCGGGATATACTTTATCACCTTTTCCGGCGGCGAGATCTTCATCCGGGAGGACATCTGGGAGATCTACGCGAAGCATCCCGATGTCTACTTTCAGCTCTACACCAACGGCACGCTGATCGACCGGGAGACGGCGCAGCGGCTCGCGGAGCTCGGGAATGTGGCGCCGATGATCAGCACCGAGGGAATGGAACAGCGCACCGACGCGCGCCGGGGCGCGGGGACGTTCAAAAGAATCATGCAGGCGATGGAGCACCTCGCCGAGGCGGGGGTCCTCTTCGGCGCGTCCTGCACCGAGACGCGCGACAACATGGAAGAGATCTGCGCTCCTGAGTTCATCGACCTGCTTATCGATAAGGGGGCGCTGGTGATCTGGTATTTTCAGTATATCCCGATTGGCCGCACACCCGTGATGGAACTCGTTCCCACCCCCGCGCAGCGCGACGAATTTCGCCGCAGGGTGCGCGACCTGCGCAACACCAAACCTATCTTCATCGGCGACTTCTGGAACGACGGCTATTACGTCGGCGGCTGCATCGCCGGGGGCAGGCAGTATATCCACATCAACGCCAATGGTGACGTCGAGCCGTGCGCTTGTCGACTGTCCCGACGTGTTGGAAGAGGTCGTGCGCGAGGCCGGCGCCCATCCGACACACCCGGGCGCGGAGTCGATCCTTGCCGAGCTCAGGGAGCCGATCAGGCAGTACGCCGCGGCATATGCGCGCTACGCTGATCGCGCATGGGAAAAGGAATACGTGGAAAAGGGGTATGCCAGGGGATGTATGAGGGTGTGCCCATAACCAGAATGGCAGCAGCGCATGACGCGCGGCCGCAGACGAAAGGTTCCGAATGGATAAAATCCTGAAAAAGATTTGCGACCTTCTCGACAGCGATGACGTTGAACTCCAGTGCTCCGCGGCGCGAGTACTCGGCGAGATTGCGCCCCCGGGCAAAGAGGTGCGCCTCAGTCTCGCCAGGCATCTCGATACACCCAATCTGACCGTGAAACACTATCTCCTCGCCTCGCTGGAGCGAATGCCGGGCGAAGAGGTGCTCCCGTATCTCTTTACCCTCCTGCGCGAGGGGGGCAAGACGCAGGAGAAGGCTGCCGCCATCATATCAAAGGCGGGTCACGCCGCCGTTGCCCAGGCGAAGAGGCTTTTCCTGGAGGCGGACGCGGAACTGAAAAAGCAACTCGTGCGCCTGCTCGGCCTGATCGGCACGGAAGAGGCATGCTACTTCCTGGTCGACCGTATCGCCGATGAGGGGCCGGATCTCGGCAAGCAGATATGCCTGAGCCTGCGCGAGGCGTTCGACAGGATGCCGCGCGCGCAGCGCAGGGGGGGCATCAAGAAGGTGACCGCATTCCTGGGGCTGCCCCGCGTCGAGGAAAACGCCGAGAAAATCGCCTCAGGCGTGATCCTGCTGGGCTATCTCGCCGATAGTTCGACGCTCGGCAGGCTGCTCCGCTACATTTCCGTGGGACAGCCGACGGCGGTCCGGGAACAGGCGTTCATCGCGCTAGCCCGTATGGAGCTTGCCGGGAATGCCGTCGCGGACGTGGTTCGGGTCGTGGTCCCAATGCTGAACGAGGACGACTACACCTGCATCGTGCGCCACGCCCTGACGCTCCTCCAGCGACTTGAAATCCCGAAGAAGCTCACCGCGAAGCTCAAAGAGATGCTGAACAGCAAACACCCTTCCGTCCGCAGCTTCATCCTCTCCCGGATCGGCGTGGGCGCGTCGCGGGAGAATATCACGACCTTGCTCGAGCGTCTGAACTCCGCCGATTTCCAGGAGCGCCGCGCCGCCCAGGAAGCGCTCGGCGCGATCCCGAAGGCGTACCCGCAGATCCTGAAAGCGCTCGACGATGCCAAGGACTATGAATCCGGAATGCGGCTTGTCAGCATCCTGCGGGCCCAGGCGCCCCGCCCGGCCCCCGCGGAGAAGCGGCGCCTCTTCGACACGACTGAGCGGCTCTGGAAGGGCGGGGATGCCCGGCATGATCTCTACGCCGCCGCCCTGGCGGTGGTGGATGCCACCTTTCTCACGGAGCGCATCGCCAACCGCCTCAAGCGGATGAAGGCCGCGCGCAAATTCAAGGAGGCGGTCGAGCTGCTGCGGCTGTTTTCGCGACACGCCCTTCTTGACGACGAGATGAAGTACGAACTCGCGGTGGCGCTTCTCAGGACCCAGCCGCCGGATCTGTCGCCACTTCGGCGCAGGGATGACGAGGCGCTTACCCTGATCGCCGAGCTGCTCGGCAAATCCTCATTCCCTCTTGTCAAGCGTTTGAAGGCCGAAAAAGCCCTCGGTTCCGAGGAGCTCTATCACATCGGCTTCCATTTCGCCGAGCGGCTCTTCGCGCAGCGGGAATTCGGTGTGGAGCTCCTGAAGCATCTTGTGAAGAAAAGCCCACGGGGAAGGGTGGGGGTCGTGGCGCGCCAGAAGCTGAACCTCGTGGGCGTGACGCTCCAAAAATAAATAGACTTCCCACGGACGTGCGCTATAATATGCGGTAATCATACGGTCGATGAAGCTAAAAGGAGGAACGAGATGAACGGCAGAAGGATTGCATTGCTTGCCCTGATCCTGACGGTGGTTGTCCTCTGCGGGTGCGCTGGGTACTTCCATTACCACCCCGTGAAGAGTATCGAGGAGGAGAAGGCGGGTGCGCTGGGGACAAAACTCTTCGGTGAAGCCGCCACGGCTCCCGCGAGCCCGGCGATCTCCGCGGCCCCGGCTACTGAGGAGTCGCTCATTAAGTAAGCGAGGCGACGCACGCTGCTGTCCTCGCCGCCGCGGCAGTCCAGTAGTGTCATGTGGGGATCGGTGTATGTGAGGGTGTGCCCTTGTGTATATACAGGGGTGCACCCGTTTTTTCAGGAAGGAGGAGGTCATGGCTGAGATCAGGGTCGGAGACCTGGTAAACTGGTGTACGGGGGAAAAGACCAAGGTCGGCGTGGTGCGCGGGATCGATCCGGACGGCTCGTGTGTGATCGATGTGACCACCGCAGCGGGGCGCTTTGAGGAGCGCATCAACCCCTCGCGCCTCACCCGGCTAACCTCGACGACGGAATCTCAAGACGGCGGGAGTTACGGCTGATCAGCCCGCGGTTGGACGTGATCGGGTGCGGTGTGACGCGCTATGGGACGCACACTGAAGTGTGCGTTAGTGTGCCCGGCAAGTATGCGCCGGCGTGCGGTATGAGAACACCTACGATTGTGTATTGTGAGTTGAACGCTGCAAAATTGGCGGGCCCATCATGGTGTGCGAATCCATTCAACACCTGCTGACCACCTCGCCTGCCCGGTAGCGACGCTTGTTTTTCTCCAGCATCGAACCATCGTACAGGTAGTTCACCATCATCCCGAACGACTCGCTCATCCCCCGCGCCGTGGGGTTGGCCATATAATTGATGCTGCCCACCGATGCCCCGTTTGATAGGTGGAAGTTTGTGACTGGGTCGAGGGCGGCAAAGCTCCGTTCCTTGCTCTTCGGGTCAGTGCGCTTCTCCCTCGTGAGGTAGTACCGGGTGATCTCGGTGAGCGGATAGCGCATCGCCTTCCTCAGTCCCGGGGTCGTGTGCCAGGAGTTATTTTCCAGGAGGGGCTTGAGCACGGACGAGAGGGAAACCGTCTCTGCCCCCCGATCGCCGAGCTCACGCTGGAGCGCTTGCATCTGAGCCGTTGATATGAATCGCCCGTGCTTGTTCGCGTTGATCTTGCGGACGGTGAGCGAGTACTTTGATGCGCCCCCCAGCACGGCGGTGAGGTAGTCGCGGAAGCCGGGGATCGGGCTCAGGGTGGCGAAATGGGTGATGTGCGGGTACATTCGCGCGATGTACTCGCTCGCCTTCACAATCATCTTGGCCCCCAGCGCGATCCCCTCAAGCCCGGGCATCGTCGTGTTCAGCGAATAGAAGATCGCCGTATCGGCCTCGTGGAGGCTGGTCACACGGCGTGGCTCTCTGAGGATCCTGGTGATCTTCCGCAGCAGTCCCTTCGAGAATGCCACCTCGACATAGACAAGCGGCACGTACGGCATCTTGAAGTGCTCGATCGAAATGATGACATGGTC
>JAPLCY010000033.1 GCA_026391995.1 Candidatus Auribacterota bacterium | reverse complement strand
TCGGCTACGTGGATGTGAAGATCACCGACGTGGAGCGGACGGTGTCGGCCGACGAGCGATTCATCGAGATCGCCATCACCATGGATGAGGGAGGCACCTATCAGGTGGGCGAGGTGACGGTTGCCGGCAACAAGGTCTATGACACCGACGAGATCACGCGCGCGCTTGGAATGACCTCCGGCGCGACCTATTCGCCGACCGCGCTGCAGGCCGACATCAACGCGCTCCGCGGCCTCTACCTGTCCAAGGGATATACCGACGCCGAGGTGGTGCCCGAAAAGCGGCTGGACCCCAAAACCGGAAAGATCGACGTGGCGTACGCGATCAAGGAGTACGAGCCGTACTACGTCGGCAGGATCGATGTCAAGGGCAACACGAGGACCAAGGACGACGTCATCCGCAGGGAGCTGAGCGTCATGCCCGGAGATGTCTTCAACAGCCTCAAGATCCAGCGGAGCAAGGAGCGCCTCCAGAACTCGGGTTTCTTCGACACGGTGGAGATCACCGCCGCGCCGGGTGAGGGGGAGCGGACCCAGAACCTTCTCGTGGACGTGTCCGAGGGGAAGACGGGGCAGTTGAGCTTCGGCGCGGGGTTCAGCTCCATCGACGGCTTTGTCGGGTTCGCCGAGGTGTCGCAGGGCAACTTTGACATCACCAACTACCCCTACTTCACGGGGGGCGGGCAGAAGATGCGCCTGCGGGCCGAGATCGGCTTCGAGCGCCAGGACTTCCTCGCCAGCTTCACCGAGCCATACCTCTTCGGCAAGCGCCTCGCCGGCGGCTTTGACCTCTATTCCCGCAACAGCCAGTACCTGAGCGACTACTTCACCGAGGAGCGCCTCGGCGGCGACGTGAGGGTGGGGAAGGCGTTCGGCGATTTCTTCCGCGGCGACCTGTCGTACAAGATGGAGAACGTGACTCTCGATGTGGATGACGACGCCTCCGAGACCATCAAGCAGGACGATGGCAGCACAATCATCAGCTCGGTCAATATAGGGCTCACCCGCGACACACGCGACTCCATCAGCCTCCCGCGCCACGGAGCGATTTCAAGCGTCACCGCCGAGTTCGCGGGGTTGGGGGGCGATGCCGAGTTTGTCAAGCTCGAGGCGATGGCAAGCCAGTATTTCGTGCCGATCGAGCGCTTCCCCGACCACGTGATCCGGGTTTTCGGCGAGGCGGGCGTGGGGAATTCCTACGGGTCCTCGAGCGATATCCCGTTCTCCGAGCGTTTCTTCCTCGGCGGCGGGGACTCGATCCGCGGCTTCGAATTCCGCGACGTCGGGCCGCGCGACGAGAACGACGAGCCGATCGGCGGCGACGCGATGGCGGCGGGGAGCGTCGAGTACACCTTCCCTCTCATCTCCAAGATACGCGGCGCGGCCTTCTTTGACATGGGGAATGTCTATGAAACGCCGGGCGATTTCATGAGCGGGGTGGTCGCCTCGGTTGGCGCCGGGGTGCGCCTCAACCTGCCGGTCGGGCCGATCAAGCTCGACTACGGCATCCCCGTGATCACCGATGAGTGGACCGAGGGAGAGACCGGCGCCTTCAGCTTCAACGTGGGCACCATATTCTAACCCGTGGGCGGGGGCAAAGGAGGGCCTGGTGAAATTCAGTGTCGTGGCGATGATCTGCGGCATTCTCGCCGGCGTGATGTGTGCGGGCTCCGCGGCGATGGCGGCGGGTGGAAAGACGGGTTTTGTGGACGTCGAGAAGGTGTTCGCCAAGTACCAGAAAACCGTCGAACTCAACGGAAAACTCCAGCAGGAGCGCAAGGACAAGATCGCGGAGCGGAAGTCGATGGTCGAGGGGATCAACAAGCTCAAGGACGAGGCGGACCTGCTCCGCGATGAGGCGAAGCGGCAGAAGGAAGCGGCGGTGGATGAGAAGGTCAAGGCGCTGTACCAGTTTGAGGAAAAGGTGAAGCGCGAGGCGATGCAGAAACAGGCGCGCCTTCAGGAAGAGATCCTCGGGGAGATCAAGGGGGCTATCGCCGAGACCGGCAAGGGCGAGGGGTATGATATTATCTTCGCCGCGACGGGGGACGACATTGGTTATCACGCCGAGCGCCTAGACCTCACCGAGCAGATCGTGAAGATCCTCAACAAGAAGCGTACGGACACGAAGTAGCGATCGCACAGGAGTTGCCATGAAAAAGACGCTCAAGGAGATAGCCGCTCTCATAGGGGGGAGGGTTGAAGGCGACGGGGATGTCGTCATCACCGGAGCCTCGGGGATCAAGGAAGCGCGGGAGGGAGACCTGACCTTTCTCGCGAACCCGAAGTACGCGAGTTTGCTCAAAGAGACCAGGGCCGCGGCGGTGGTGATCGAGGAGGGATTACAGGTCGCGCCCGGGAAACCGCTCATCCGCGTCAAAAACCCCTCCATCGCCTTCAGCAAGCTTATAGATTTGCTCGGGCCGAAGAAGCTCGTCTTCCCCGAGGGTGTCCATACACTTGCCGTCGTGAGCCCGAAGGCGAAGCTCGGAAAGGGTGTATCGGTGGGGCCGTTCGCGGTGATCGAGGATGGCGCGGTGATCGGCGACCGGGCGGTGATCCGCAGCGGCGTGTATGTCGGCCATGGCGCAGCGATCGGCGCGGAGTGCCACCTCTACCCCCACGTGATCATACGCGAGGGGTGTGAGATAGGTTCCCGGGTTATCATCCACGGCGGCACGGTGATCGGGAGCGACGGATTTGGCTACGTTGCCGTGGAGGGGATCCATCACAAGATCCCGCAGGTGGGGAAAGTGGTGATCGAGGACGACGTCGAGATCGGCTCGAACGTCACCATCGACCGCGCCCGTTTCGACAAGACGATCATCCGCAAGGGGACCAAGATCGACAACCTCGTCCAGATCGCCCACAACTGCGATATCGGGGAGAACTCGATCATCGTGGCCCAGGTGGGCATCTCCGGCAGCACCACCATCGGCAAGAATGTCATCCTCGCCGGGCAGGTGGGTGTGGTGGGGCATGTCACTATCGGAGATAATTCGATCATCGGCGCCAAGGGGGGCGTGTCCAAGAGCGTCCCCCCGAACTCGTACCATATCGGCATCCCCGCGATGGATGCCACGCAGTTCAAGAAGATCTTCGCCGCGTACATGCGCCTTCCCCAGCTCGTGACCAGGGTCAGGGAGCTTGAGGCCAAACTGGCGGCCCTGGAAGGGCGCCCCGCTGACGACCATGCAGAAGCAACAAACGATTAAAACCCCCGTGTGCCTTTCCGGTGTCGGGGTGCACACGGGCAATAAAACGCGGCTGGTATTCACGCCCGCCCCGCCCAATACCGGCGTGCGCTTTGTCCGCACGGACATACCCGGCTTGCCCGCGGTCGACGCGGTCGCGACAAACGTCACCAGCGTCTGCCGGGGAACTACCATCGCGTGTGGCGGCATCGAGGTGCACACCGTCGAGCATGTCCTGGCGGCGATACGCGGTTGCGACGTCGACAACGTGGTGGTCGAACTCGATTCAAACGAGCCCCCCGTCGGGGACGGCAGCGCGACGCCGTACGTGCGCATGATCAAGTCGGCGGGGGTCGAGGAACAGGACGCCCCTCGCGAGGAGTTTGTGGTCGTGGAGCCGGTCTGGGCCAGCAAGGACAACGCCGCCATCGCCATCATTCCCTCCCCCGAATACCGCGTTTCGTACACGATGGATTTCAGGCACCCCACGCTCCCGGCCCAGTTTGTGAGTTTCACGGTGAACGAGGAGACATTCGAGCGGGAGATCGCCTCGGGGAGGACATTCTGTTTTTACCACGAGATCGAGGCCCTGGTGAAGCAGGGGCTCATCAAGGGGGGGAGCCTGGAAAACGCGGTCGTCATCGGCGACGGCGTGATCTACAGCAAGGAGCAGTTGCGGTTCCCCGACGAGTTTGCCCGGCATAAGGTGCTCGACCTGATCGGCGACATGAGCCTGGTGGGGCGGCGTGTCCGGGGACACGTCATCGCGATGCGTTCGGGGCATGAGCTCAACGTGGAGCTCGCCAAGAAACTGATCAATGTCATGGGGCGGAGCACATCGCGGACCGTCCCGTTGAGGGCTACGGAGGGCATGCTGATGGATGTCAATGATATCAAGCGCATCTTGCCGCACCGATTCCCATTTCTCCTGGTCGACAGGATCATCGAGATCAAAGGGAGGGAGAAGATCGTCGCCATCAAGAATGTCACGGCCAATGAACCGTTCTTCATGGGGCATTTCCCCGAGCGCCCGGTGATGCCCGGGGTGCTGATCATCGAGGCCCTCGCGCAGACCACCGGCGTGCTCATGCTCAACACGCCCGAGAATCTCGGGAAGCTCGCCTTCTTCATGACTATCGAAAACGCAAAGTTCCGCCGGCCCGTCGTGCCGGGCGATCAGCTCCGGCTGGAGGTCGACGTGCTGCGATGGAAGACCAAGACCGGAAAGGTGCACGGGACCGCGCTCGTTGACGGGCAGGTCGCGGCAGAGGCCGACCTGGGGTTCACCTTCGTGTGAGGCGTGCGCGGGCCCTCTGGACCACAACCATGACCACCATACATCCCACGGCAATCGTGCACCCAGGTGCGCAGCTCGCCGACGATGTTGAAGTCGGGGCCTACAGCCTCATCGGCGAACACGTCCGGATAGGCAGGGGCACCGTCGTCGGGCCGCATGTCGTCATCAACGGCCGCACGGAGATCGGGGAGCGCAACCGCATCTTTCAATTCGCCTCGATCGGCGAGATCAATCAGGACCTGAAATACCGGGGAGAGCCGACCAGGCTTAAGGTGGGCGACGGAAACACGATACGCGAGTACGTGACCATGCAGATCGGCACCGTCACGGGGAGGTCGGAAACAACGGTCGGTGACAACAACCTCTTCATGGTCTACTGCCATGTCGCCCATGACTGCGAGATCGGGAGCGGCTGCGTGCTCGCCAACAACGCCACGCTCGCCGGGCACATACGCATCGACGACGAGGCGATCATCGGCGGGCTGGTGGGGATCCACCAGTTCTGCAGGATCGGCACCATGGCGATCATCGGCGGATGCTCCAAGGTGGTGCAGGATATCCCCCCCTATATGCTCGCGGACGGGCACCCCGCCAGGGTGCGCGGCATCAATCTCGAGGGGATCAAGCGTAAGAAGTTCCCGCCCGAGGCGGTCAGGGAGATCAAGTCGGCCTACCGCGCCCTCTTTCACTCCTCGATGAAGGTGGCGCAGGCGATCGCCAGCCTCAAGGAGGCGCACCCGGCCTCCGCACAGGTGCGCCATATCGTGGAGTTCCTCGAATCCTCCCCGCGCGGCATTGCCAGGTAGCGTACGGCTGCTGCTCGCGGATCATGTTTCCGCAGACCGCATTCGCCGGGTCAACGGCATGCGGATCATCAGACAGGTGAGAATGTGAAAACCTTGGGTATTATCGCAGGGGGCGGCGAACTCCCGTGTGCCGTCGCGCGCGAGGCGCGCGGGCAGGGGGTGGGCCGAATTGTCGCGGTCGGTTTCCACGGGCAGACACTGCCGGAGATTGAACGGGAAGTCGACGAGTTTCACTGGGTGCACGTCGGACAGCTCAGCAGGCTTATCAAAACGCTCTGCAATGCGGGGGCTTTTGAGGCGGTAATGGCCGGGCGGCTCGATCCGAAGTTTGTGATCAGCTCGCTCAAGCTGGACCTCAGGATGCTGACCCTGGCCGCGAGGGTGCGCGACAGGCGTCCCAACACGGTTCTCAAGGCGATCGCGGGGGAGATGGAGAAGGACGGTATACGACTCCTCGACTCGACCCTCTATCTGACCTCGCTCCTGGCCCGTGAAGGGGTGAAGACCCGTACCAAGCCCGCGGCGGCGGTGCGGGA
>JAPLCY010000185.1 GCA_026391995.1 Candidatus Auribacterota bacterium | reverse complement strand
AAACACCAACGGAGGCTCCAATAATCACGCCCACGAAGACACCAACAATAACGCCTATGCCCACTATTACTCCAACACCAATGGTTACGCCCATGCCTACGATAACGCCCACTCCCACACCGATATCGCCACTGGTCATTGTTCCAGGGCCGCTGACGGCAGGCCAGCCATTCGTGTTTGCCATCTCATTGGTTCAGGATATCACCATGCCATTCGACTTCTATTTCCTCGCCGAAACTCCTGCGGGGGTCTACACGATCTACCTGAATGGCTCGGTCAAAAAGGGGATAAAACCGCTCTACAGGAACGTGCGCGAGCACCCTGCACCCTATTTCAAGACAGTCCGTCCGGATGTTAAGATCCCATTGTCTATGAAGGGGAAAGCGATCACTTTTTACACCGCTGTCATAGAGGCGGGCAAGGTACTACCGGTAAAGAGGTTCTCAGATCTCAGGCTCGACAGCCCGTACGTTATCATGATGGATAAGAAGTCGGTGACGGTTGCACCATAGGAAAGGGCAATTGGGGTCGCAGCTTGACGATGGACT
Organism: Candidatus Auribacterota bacterium; assembly: GCA_026391995.1. Taxonomy (GTDB): domain Bacteria; phylum Auribacterota; class Tritonobacteria; order UBA1439; family UBA1439; genus JAPLCW01. The sequence continues at coordinate 2,803 of JAPLCY010000185.1, read as the reverse complement.
AGGAAATTGTCCCGGATATTCCTTAATGTCCTTACATAGTACTAATGGGAACACCTTATTATTCACGTCGCTCACGCTGGTCATTGCGATCCCGCCTTGGCGGGAGAAGCAATCTCTTTGATTCCCAATGAGTTGAGATTACTTCATCGCTGCGCTCCTCGTAATGACATGTGAAATAATTTATGCTCTCCTTATTAACATCTGTCCATAGTCAAACTGCGACCCCTATGCTACTCTGATCTTCTCCTCTTGCGCTTCGCACGAATTGAACACCTGGATGGCAATTCGCATGATGGTCAAGGCCTACCCTTCGTGCTATACTTGGAGCCGTTATCGCGAAGGGGGCTTTCTATGCAACGAGCAAAGAAGCTGCGGCGGATGCTCGACCGCACCGTCGACCGTATCATCCAGTCGTACAACCGCCACGGCGGGATCAACCATATCAAGGGGCCGACCCTTCCCGCCCGGAGCGAGATCACCGGGACGCTTGAGAGCCTGGTCTCCATCATCTTCCCCGGTTTCTTCGACACCAGCGACATCAACCCCGCCAACCTCAAGTACCACGTCGGGGCAAAATGCGAAGCGGTCTACCAGCAGCTCGTAGATCAGATCAACAAGTGCTTCCGCTACGTCTGCAGGAACGAGCGTCGCTGCCGGCCCGAAAGCCTCCGCTGTGAATTCATGAAGGAGAAGGCCTGCCTTGTCAGGGCTCGTGAAATCACGCGCGCCCTCCTGCAACAGCTCCCTGAAATCAGGAAAACGCTCTACGCCGATGTGCATGCGGCCTTCGTCGGCGACCCGGCCGCGAAGAGCCTGGATGAGATCATCCTTGCGTACCCCGGCCTGGCGGCGATCACCGTGTATAGAATCGCGCACGTGCTCTGGATGAAGAAGGTGCCGCTCCTGCCGCGGATCATGACCGAGCACGCCCACGCCAGGACCGGCATCGACATCCATCCCGGCGCGGTGATCGGCAAGCATTTCATGATCGACCATGGCACCGGCGTGGTGATCGGCGAGACGACAGAGATCGGAAAACACGTCCGCATCTACCAGGGGGTGCCGCTGGGCGCGCTCAGCGTCCCGCACCACGTCGAGGCGTTCCGGTGGAAAAAGCGCCACCCGACCATCGAAGACAACGTCACCATCTACTCCGGCGCGACCATCCTTGGCGGGAAGACGGTCATCGGCAGGGGCGCGGTGATCGGTGGAAATGTCTGGATCACCAAGTCCGTGCCGCCCTTCACACGGGTGATGTTCGAGCCGCCCGCGATGACGATGCAGCGGCGGGTGGCGCAGCCAGCGGCAGGAAGGAAGCGCGCGAAAAAGCGCCGCTCCTAAAGTCTCGTCGTCGCGGCACACACAAAATAATGAATCAGATCCGATGCATCCTGGTCCTCTGCGTCCTGCTCCCGCTGGCCGCGTGTGAGAAGCCTTCCTCTGATGAGGTGCCGGCGGAGCGGAAAGCGGCGGGGAACACCGCGGGGAGGCTGAACGATTCCCCGGCCGCGCAAAGCCCGTCCCCCGTCCCGGCCGGACGCGCCTTTATCGGCAACAAGGGGAGCCGGAAAATTCACCGCGCCGATTGCACGTGGGGCCAGAAAATATCGCCCGGGAAGAGGATCTACTTCTCCACCTATGAGGAGGCGAAGGCCGCGGGCTACGTGCCGTGCAGGACCTGCAACCCCGACCTCCCCCCGAAAACGCCGGTGCCTCTGGGCGACAACGATTATTGCGCAAGCCGCACCGGCAACTTTTTCCACAAGGGCAAGTGCGACTGGGCCCGCAAAATAAGCCAGGAGCATCTCGTTGTCTACAAGAGCCGCGAGGAGGCCATCGCGGCCGGCAAGACCCCCTGCACCATCTGCAACCCCTGAGGGAGCCTCACGTCATGTCTGCCAGGCACGGGACCTATTTCTAATCTGTGGGTCGCGGATGAGTTTACCCTGAGCCTGTCGAAGGGAGTCCTGCTGGGCGCGCCAATGGGGCCAATCGCCGAAACCTTCCTCACCATCGAGTAGCGCGCGGACGCCAGTTCCGCCAACGTAACGGTACGCCATGCCCGATAAAAAACTGCATCTGCTCCTTTACGTTTGTTTTCTCTTCTCCGGGATCACGGGGCTCGTCTACGAGGTGGTATGGGCCAAGTATCTCTCCGTGTTATTCGGCAATACCACCTATGCGTACACCGTCGTGCTGGCCACCTTCATGGGGGGCCTGGCACTGGGCAGCTTCCTTTTGGGGAGGCTGGCTGATAGAACGCGGGACAGGCTTACCCTGTACGCGTTCGCTGAAATCGGCATCGCCTTCTTCTGCGTGTTCACGCCCCGGATCTTCACCCTCTCAAAAAATATCTATCTGGCGGCGGCCAGGACCTATCCCCCGAACTCTCCCGAGCTCACCCTCGTCATGTGCGTCATCGGCGCCGCGATCATGCTCCTGCCCACGATGCTCATGGGGGGAACCCTCCCGATCCTGAGCACCTATATGGCAAGCTCATACGCCTCGCGGGGGAACACGGTGGCCCGCCTCTATTATATCAATAGTTTCGGGGCGGTGCTGGGGACCGTGCTGACCGGCTACTGCCTCATCTATCGTTTCGGCCTGGGGCTCACCCTCGTCATGGCGGCGTTCCTCAACCTCCTCATCGGGGCGGCCGTCCTGGTCATCAGGGTGTGCTATGGGAAACCGGCTTCGGTTCTATGGACGACTGCCGGAGAAACCGGCCATGGAGCGCAGGCCCGAACAGAAGCGGTCTACTCCGGAGCGTTCATCAAGGTTGCCTTGTGCGCGATATTCGTCT
>JAPLCY010000081.1 GCA_026391995.1 Candidatus Auribacterota bacterium | reverse complement strand
GTGGCGGGACCGTCGGCGATCACGTCGCCCTTCTTTACCCTGTCGCCGATCTTTCCGATCGGCTTCTGGTTGATGCAGGTGCCGGCGTTGGAGCGGAAGTTTTTGATGAGGCGGTACATCCTGCCGCTCACCACGATCCTCTCGCTGTCCACGTACTCCACCTCGCCGGGGGCGGAGGCGAGCACCATGACACCGGTGTCGCTCGCCACCTGCGACTCGAGCCCCGTCATGACGATCGGAGCCTCGGTGCTGAGCAGGGGCACCGCCTGGCGCTGCATATTGGAACCCATGAGCGCGCGGTTGGCGTCGTTATGCTCCAGGAACGGTATGAGTCCCGCGGCGACGCTGACGAGCTGTTTCGGGGAAACGTCGATAAAATGGACCTCGGCCGGCGGGACATAGAGAAAATCCCCCCGGAAGCGGCAGGAGACCTTCAGCTCGGTAAGCCGTCCCTTTTCGTCCATCGCCGCATTCGCTTGGGCGATTATGAACTGCTCCTCCTCATCCGCAGTCAGGTACTCGATCTCGTCGGTCGCGCGGGCGTTCACCACCTTGCGGTACGGCGTTTCGAGGAATCCGTACTCGTTCACGTGCGCGAAGGTGCTGAGCGAAGAGATGAGCCCGATATTCGGCCCTTCAGGCGTCTCGATCGGGCAGATGCGGCCGTAGTGGCTCGGGTGTACATCGCGGACCTCGAAACCCGCTCGGTCGCGGCTCAACCCCCCGGGGCCAAGCGCGGAGAGCCTGCGTTTGTGGGTAAGCTCGGCAAGGGGATTCGTCTGGTCCATGAACTGCGAGAGCTGGCTCCGCCCGAAGAAGTCGCGGATCACGCTTGTGAACGCCTTCGGGTTGATGAGCCGGTGGGGCGTCACGGTTTCGGCGCTCATGTCGTAGAGGTTCATCCGCTCCTTGGTGAGACGCTCCATGCGGGCAAGGCCGATGCGGCACTGGTTCTGGAGGAGCTCGCCCACCGACCGCACGCGGCGGTTGCCAAGGTGGTCGATGTCGTCGAGCGTCCCGCCCCCACCATGGCGGAGGTTAAGCAGATACCTGCATGCCTCGACCATGTCTTCCTTGCGGAGAATGCCGACACGCAGGGTGCGGTCGCTGATCTCGAGGCTGAGTTTCTTGTTGAGCTTGTACCGCCCCACGCGCCCGAGGTCGTAGTGCCTGGGGTCAAAGAAGATGCGCTTGAGCATAGTGCGGGCGCTGGAGACGTTCGCCGGATCGCCGGGCCGCAGGCGCTTGTAGATTTCTTTCAACGCCTCGTCCTGCGAATCGGTGGTATCCCGCTGAAGCATCTTGAGGACGCTCCCCTCCCAGGGGGAGGGCCTGGTAACGGCGATGCCCTTGAACCCGGCCTGGGAGAGCTTCTGGATCTTCGCCTTGACGAGGCACTCACCCGCGGCGACAATCACCTCGTTGGTCTGGGAATCGTTGACCGTGACACACGACACCCGATCGATGAGCTCTTTCTCGCCGCCGGTCGGCAGTTCCTCGCGGCCGAGCATCGCCTCGAGTATTTGTTCGTTCGTCGAGTAGCCGGCGGCCCTCAGCAGGGTGGTGGCGATGATCTTCCTCCTGCGGCGGCGGCGATCGATATAGAGATGGACGATGTCGTTGTTGTCGAGCTCACCCTCAAGCCAGGAGCCGCGATACGGGATGACACGGAACCAGAAGCTCGGCAGGCCGCGCGGATGCGGCGCGCGCTCGAAACAGATGCCGGGCGAGCGGTGGAGCTGGCTGACGATCACCCGCTCCGCGCCGTTGATGATAAAGGTCCCCTGCTCGGTCATGAGTGGGATGCTGCCGAAGTACACCGTCTCCTCCTTGATGTTGCCATTCTCGCGGAGGCGGAGCGTCACCCGCAGCGGTGCGGAGTACGTGAGTCCGCGCCGGCGGCACTCGATGATATCGTACTTGGGAATACCAAGAGAGTAACTCACAAAGTCGAGGGAACAGGTCTCGTCGTAGCTCTTGATCGGGAAGACCTCCTTGAAGACCTCCTGCAGCCCTTGCAACCTGCGCTTCCGGGGGAGTACCTCGGCCTGCAGGAAATCGTTATAGGATTTCGTCTGCACCTCGACCAGATTGGGCATCGCGACAATTTCTCCCAGTCTGGAGCAATCAATGACGTTCTTCTTGGACACCATATTCACCCCTTGTGAAGCAGTAATAAGTGGCAAGTTGTAAGTACTAAGGTTCGCGCTGATTACTTAGTACTTTGTACTTGGTACTGAGTACTTAGTTCTTAATCCTTCCTTGATTTCCACACTTCCGCCCGCGGCGGTGATCTTCTTCTTTATCTCCTCAGCCTCTTCCTTGGTAACGTTCTCCTTGATCGGCTTCGGCGCGGCCTCGACAAGATCCTTCGCCTCCTTCAAGCCGAGGCTGGTGATCGCCCTGACCTCTTTGATCACCTGGATCTTCTTGTCGCCACTCGAGGTGAGGACTACCGTGAAAGCGGTCTTCTCCTCTTTCTGCTCGGCCGGTGCGCCGGCGGCAGCAACGCCAACCGCGGCAACAGGGGCCGCGGCGGTAACGCCGAACTCGTCCTCCATGGACTTCACCCATTCAGAAAGCTCAAGCACCGTGAGGCTCTTGATAATCTCGAGGCCAAGGGCCTTGCGCCCGGTAACATCCAGCTCGCTGATCTTTTTGAGGATCGCCTTCACGTCGGCCGCCGGCTCCACCCTTTCCTTCTTCTCCGCCTTTTTTGTTTCTTCCGTCATCGCCGCCTCCTCCCTTTGCTGTCCCTGTTGCAGGTTCTATTTAGCGTATCTCAAACGCATCTCAAGCGCACTTCAAACGCACATTAAAGTGTGCGCTATACCATGTGTTCCACAATTATTGCGACGTCTGACCACCCTTCTTCGCGATCTGATCGACTACGGACACAAATTGTCGCACGATTTCATTCAGGCACCGCGCAAAGCCGGCGACCGGTCCCTGCATCCCCGCGAGAAGCTGCGAAAGCAGCACTCCCCTCGGCGGCAGCGAGGCCAGGACTCCGACTTGGGCCGCCGTCAGAAGGACGCCATCGAGGTAGGCGCCCTTGACCTTCGGCGCCTCATTCTTCCTGGCAAAGTCGATAATCGCCTTCGAAAACACCGCGCTGTCGCCCTTCGTTACCGCTATGCCGGTCGGCCCGGCACAGCAGCTGTCCAGGAGCCGCAGCACCGCGTCGGAAACCGCGCGCTTCAGCAACCTGTTCTTTACCACCATGAAATCTCCGCCGCTCTTCCTGAGCAGCATCCGAAGTTCGTTCAGCTTGTTCGACGTCAGTCCGGTGTGGTCCGCGAGGAGCAGCATCGAGCTATGCTCGATCTTTCCCTTGATACGCGCGACCACGCTCTTCTTTTCAGCTCTCATCGTGTCCCCACCCGTCTAGCCCTGCGCCACCGCGTGCTCTTTCATATCCACGGGTATCCCCGCCCCCATCGTTGAGGAGAGCACGCACTTTTTCAGGTATATGCCCTTCGAGGTCTGCGGCTTCGCCCTGAGCAGCCCCTCGATGATCGTCTGCGCGTTTTCCAGCAGCGCACTGGCCGCGAACGACCGCTTGCCGATCGGCACATGCACATTGGCGCTCTTATCAATGCGAAACTCGATCCTGCCCGCCTTGAGTTCCTTGATGGTCCGTCCTATTTCACGCGTCACGGTGCCGGTCTTCGGGCTCGGCATCAACCCGCGCGGCCCGAGCATCTTGCCGAGTCGCCCCATGTCCTTCATCAGGTCCGGCGTGGTCACGGCAACGTCGAACTCAGCCCATCCCTCGCTCACCTTCTTTATCAACTCGTCGCCGCCGATGATGTCAGCACCGGCGGCCTTTGCCTCGTCGACCGCCGCCCCCTTGACAAACGCCGCGATGCGCACCTTTTTCCCGGTGCCATGCGGCAGGGCGACCGTGCCGCGCACCTGCTGATCATTCTGCTTCGGGTCGACCCCCAGCACGAATGCGAGATCGACCGTCTCGTCAAACTTCGCCGCGGGAAGCTCCTTCAGCAATGCCACCGCATCGGCCAGCGCGTATACCCTGCCCTGTTCCAGCTTCTCCAACCCTTTCCGGTATCTCTTGCTTTTCTTCTTCACGTCGCCCCTCGCGCTATCGGTTAACCCTCGACCACCTCGATGCCCATGCTCCTCGCCGTCCCCTCGATGATCCGCACGGCGGCCGCCTCATTCGCGGAGGTGAGATCCGCCGCCTTCTGCTTCGCAATCTCCCGGACCTGGCTGCGGGTAACCTTCCCGATCGTCTCCTTGCCGGCGGTGCCTGAGCCAACGGCGAGCCCGGCAGCCTTCTTCAGCAACACCGCCGCCGGGGGCGACTTGAGCACAAAGGTGAATGACCTGTCCGTATACACCGAGATAAGCACGGGGATCACCAGGCCGCCCTTGTCCTTCGTGGCAAGATTGAATTGTTTGCAGAACTCCATGATATTGACGCCGTGCTGACCGAGGGCCGGCCCGACCGGGGGCGCAGGATTCGCCTGTCCCGCCGGAATCTGTAACTTGATAAGTGCCGTTACCTGTTTTGCCACGTCTTTCCCCTTCTACGTTCGCACACGGCCCGCATACTGTAGCGCACACTTTAGTGTGCGGCGCTGCGGCGCTACGGTGTGCTTACAGCTTTTTTCGTTACCCTTTCTCCACCTGCCAGTACTCGAGCTCCACCGGCGTGCTCCTGCCGAAGATCGTGACAAGGACCTTGAGCCTGCCCCTGTCGGGATTCACCTCGTCGATGGTGCCGTTGAAATTGATAAACGGCCCGTCGTTTACCTTCACCGTCTCCCCGATCTCGAAGAGGATCTTCGGTTTGACCTTCTCCTTCTTCACCTCGATCTGCGCGAGCACATCCTGTATCTCATGCTCCTGGAGCGGAATCGGGGAACCTGAACCGATGAAGCCGATCACACCCGGCGTCTGCCGCACGAGGTAGTAACTCTCATCGGTGCATGTCATCTCGACGAGCAGATACCCCGGGAAAAACTTCCGCGCGCTGATCGTCTTTTTGCCGGCCTTGACCTCGGCGACTTTCTCGGAAGGGATCAGCACCTGCGTGATGAGGCTGTCCATCTCGTGGCTCTTGATCCTGCTTTCGAGCATCTCCTTCACCTTGTACTCCTGCCCCGAAAGCGTGTGGACCACGTACAAGCGCTTCTCCAAGATCCCCTGTACCCTCTGCTC
>JAPLCY010000373.1 GCA_026391995.1 Candidatus Auribacterota bacterium | reverse complement strand
TGTTCCATGAATCGGTGTACGCGAGCAATTCTTCACTCCTCATGCTCGAGGTCATCATCCTGGGGTCGTTGCTGATATCGCGCGGGATATCGATCATTCCGTTCGGCTCCATCCGCTCCTCGTGGAACAACATCTTCTTCTATTTAGTGGTTGTCTCGGTGCCGATGGCCGCGATGCTGCTGACCCTGCTCTTCAGCCGCACCCTCGCGCTCTTCTTCGCTATTTTTACGGGGATCCTCGTCGGCATCATGAAGGGGTTCAATGTCACCTACGTGATCGTGAGCGCGGTGGGGGGGATCGTGGCGGTGTATTCGACGATAGGGGTGCGCCGCCGCTCCCAGCTCATCAGGGCGGGCACGACGATCGCCCTGGCCAATGTGATCACCATCGGCGCCCTCGCCGCGATCGACAATCTCAATATTATCTCGGCCACGGTCGGTTTCCAGGTGGCGGGGGGGTTTCTCACAGGCGTCGTCTCGGCGTTCCTGGCGGCGAGCTTCCTGCCCCTTCTCGAGCACGCGTTCAATGTGGTCACCGACATACGGCTCCTCGAGCTCTCCGACCTCAACCATCCGCTACTGAAACGCATGTTCATAGAGGCCCCCGGGACGTACCACCACAGCCTGATGGTCGGGAACCTCGCCGAGTCGGCGGCTGAGGCGGCGGGGGCAAATCCACTCCAGGTGCGGGTCTGTTCCTACTTTCACGATGTCGGGAAGATCAACAAGCCCGAGTACTTCTCCGAGAACGAGCCGTACGGGAAGAGCATGCACGAGGAGCTGAACCCGCACATGAGCAATCTCATCATCCTTGCCCATGTGAAGGACGGGGTGGACCTCGCCATCACGTACGCACTGAGCCCGAAGATCGTCGACGCCATCCGGGAGCATCACGGCACGAGCCTGGTGTACTTCTTCTACCGGCTCGCCGAGGAGACCAAGGCGCGAGGCGAGGAGATCGCCCAGGAGGATTTCCGGTACGGGGGGCCGAAACCCCAGACCAAAGAGACCGCGATCATCCTCCTCGCGGACGCGGTGGAAGCGGCGTCGCGCAGCCTGAACCGCCCGACACCGTCGAGGATCAGAAACCTGGTGCGGGATATCATCAACCAGCGCATCATCGACGGCCAGCTGGACGAGTGTGATCTCACCTTCAACGATCTGCGGCTGATCGCGGAGCGGTTCGAGCACCTGCTCAACAGCACCTTCCATGCGCGCATCAAGTATCCGGACAGGGTCGAAGAGCGGGAGCTCCAGGAGGCGATGGGTGAAAGTCTTGATCAGAAGCCGGCTCAGGACAAGGCGGATTGACTTGCGCGCGTCGGCGCGCTTCGCCGAGGCTGTGCTGAGGCGCGCCGGATGCCCGCCCCGTACCGAGCTGAGCGTGCTTTTCGCGGGGTCCCGCGCCATCCGGGGGCTCAACCGGCGTTACCGGCACTCCGATCGGGACACCGATGTCCTCTCATTCCCGCTCGGATGCGGGGGTGGGGGGGTGCTCGGCGATATCGCCATCTCGGTGGACAGGGCCTTCGCGATGGGGCGCGCGCTCGGGACGACCGCCAATCGCGAATTACTGCTCTACCTGGTGCACGGGATACTGCACCTGTGCGGATACGACGACGAGACCCCCGCGGGGCGGAGGGTGATGGAACGGAGGCAGGAAGCGATACTGACCGGGGTTTTGCGCCGCGGGCGATGGCGCGTGCTGTGTTAGATGGGGGGGAGGGATGGAGCGCCACAAACTGGTCGAGAGCTTTAACTGCGCGATCGAGGGGATCATCTATGTGCTCAAGACCCAGCGCAATATGCGCGTCCATTTCGTCGCGGCGATCATCATCATCATCGTTGCCGTGGCCCTCGATCTGAGCCGTTTCGAATTCCTCTTCATTGCCTTCGCGATTTTTTTTGTGCTCTTCGCGGAGATGGTAAACACCGCCGCCGAGCTCACCATCGACCTGATCAGCGATACCTACCATCCGCTCGCCAGGATGGTGAAGGATATCGGCGCGGGTGCGGTCCTGCTGGCCTCCGTCAATGCGGTGATCATCGGTTACCTTGTCTGCGCCAGGCGGCTGGAGGGGCGCGTGCTCGCCGGTGCTGACGCCCTGAAAGGGCTTACCCTCCACGTCACCCTTCTCGCCCTCCTGGTCGTGCTGGTGAGCGCTGTCGCGGTGAAGCTGCTCGCGGGGCGGGGGACGCCGATGCGCGGTGGCATGCCAAGCGTGCACAGTGCGGTCGCCTTTGCGGCGGCCACCATCGTCACCCTGCTCGCGCCGCACCTTGTCTCGGTGATCATGCTCTCCTAATTCCTGGCGCTCATGGTGGTGCAGGCGCGTGTGGCCGCCGGCATACACACCTTCACGGAAGTCCTGTTCGGGGGGGTGATGGGCATACTGATCACGCTGTTGCTCTACCAGCTCTATAGATGGGCACTGTGAAGCGAACCTCAAATCCCCCCTTTGCAAAAGGGGGGATTGAGGGGGATTCTTAAGGTCACACTCGGGGAGATCGGGAAGAAGAAGGGGAAGGCCAATCCTGCATGATGTCTTTTATCCCGACTCCCGGAAAACCATCTGGTTTTGCGGGATGGATGAAAGGGGGATTGGGATTTTGGGCTTGGGTTTTGGGATTTGTTTTGAGGTGTGATGTTTGAAGTGTGCTGTTTTGTGAGGAGCCTGCCATGTTAATAGTTTTCATCGTCGTGATGCTCATTTCGGTCATGTTTTTCTGCACCCTGGGCAGCGCCGCGCTCAACGCGCTTCCGCTCGAGCGGCTCTGGCGGCTGAGGGAGGGCGGGGGGAGGACCGCGATAGCGGTCGACTACTGGATTACCCATTCCCAGCAGATCACCTGGTCGCTTCGCGTGGCGAGCCGGGTATCCTGCGTCGCGCTCGCCCTTATCCTGACCACCCTCATCGAGGGTCGGCCGCTCCCTTTCTACGTGTTCATGATCGCCCTGGTGATCACCACCATCCTGGTCGCCTTTCCGGGCAGCCTGATCCCCTCCGCCTGGGCCCAGCTTGCGGGGGAGAAGATCGCGCTCAACATGCTCCCGGTCATACGCATTATCAGCATTATCCTCTCGCCGATCCTGATGGTGTCCCTCGCGGTAATGAATCTGCTCCTGAAGGCGGTCGGACACGGCCCCATCAGATTCAAGCCCCTTTCCATGAGAAGCGAACTTGAACAGTGCGTGGGGGGACTGGTGCGGTCGGGACGGTTGAGCGATCTGGAGAAAAACATGATCCGCAACGCGTTCGCCTTCGGCGATTTGCACGTGAGCGAGATCATGACGCCGCGCATGAGGATGTGCTGCATCAAGGAGGGTGAGACGATCGCGGGGGCATGCGCCCGATTCTCGGATGAGGGGTTCTCGCGCATGCCGGTGTATCGCGGGAGCAGCGCGACGATTGTCGGAGTCCTCTACGCGAAGGACCTTCTCACCCGGTGCGGTGACCGGGCCCAGGCCGCGCGCGGGGTGGGGGAGCTCGTGCGCGAGCCTTTCTTCGTTCCCGAGGCGACGCTCGTCCGCACCCTTTTTATCGAAATGCTCGGGAAACGGACGCATCTGGCGGTCGTCGTCGACGAGTACGGCGCCGCGGTGGGTCTCGTGACGATGGAGGATATACTCGAGGAGGTTGTGGGGGGGATCCAGGACGAGTACGACCTCGATGAGGAGCGGCTCATCGAGAAGATCGGCGACGGCGTCTACCGCGCGGATGCCCGCCTCAGTTTGAGCGATGCCCGCGATGAGACGGGGATTCCCTTCCCGGGGAAGGAGGAGTACGACACCCTGGGCGGGTTCGTGTGCGCCACGGCGGGCAGGATCCCTTCGGCGGGGGAGGTTATCGAGTGCGGCGGCGTGAATATCAAGGTGCTCGAGGCCACTGACCGCAGCGTGCGCCGTCTCGAGATCAGGATCAGGAAAAAGTAGCGGGCGGGGGAGCGATGATCAGATCCGCCCAGGGCGTTATACTCCGCAGCCGCGAGGTTACCGAGACAAGCCTCGCGCTCACCGTCGTTACCGACCGCGCCGGAAGGCTCAGCCTCCTGGCCAAGGGGGCGCGCCGAAAGCGGAGCCCGTTCCTCGGCAGGGTGGAACTCTTCTCACGCTGCCATCTCACCTACTACGACAATCCGCGCCGCGGTGTGAACATCCTGAGCGAGTGCGAGATAATCAATCCCTTTGCCGCGATCAGGGAGCAGTACGGCCTTTTTACGGCCGCGTGCTATTTCGCGGAGCTCGTCGAAAATGTGACGCTGCCGGAATCGGCGGCGGGCGGCGTGTTCGATCTTCTCTGCGAAACGCTCGAGATCCTCCCTGCCTTTCCCGACCCGTTGTTGCTCAGGCGCTACTTCGAGCTCGGGATGCTGACGCACACCGGCTTTTCATTGCGACTCGACGCCTGTGTCCGCTGCGCTGCGCATAAGGGGCTGTGCTTCTTCTCTGATGCGGCAGGGGGCGCCCTCTGCGCGGCGTGCGGAAAAGATCGCCCGCGGGCGCTCCGCATCTCGCCGGGGGCGCTCGCGTTGCTTAAGACCCTGCAGGCGAGTCCGCTTGCCCTCGCCGCGCGGCTCAGCGTCCCCGGGCGCCAGGCCGCAGAGCTCAGGGATGTTCTCGGGCGCGCGATACTTTTTCATTTTGACCGGTTGCCGAAGGGCAGGGATGGAGGTTGAATCCGGAAAGCGATGCGGCGGGGGTATGTAATGTGGCCGCTGATCGGCGCGGATAGACGCATTTTCCCTTGCCCGGGGTATCCAATTTATGTACCCTTGTCACCTGCGCGCGAGCCTGCAATCCACGAAACGGAGGTTTTGAGATGCACAAGTATGTCTACTACTTCGGCGGGGGAACGGCCGAAGGCGACGCAGGCATGAAAAATCTTCTTGGCGGCAAGGGGGCGAATCTCGCCGAAATGACCAACCTGAATATACCGGTCCCGGCCGGATTTACCATCACCACCGAGGTGTGCACGCATTACTACACGCACCGGGAGAGCTATCCGGGCGGCTTGAAGACGCAGGTGGCGAAGGCGCTTGCCCGGGTCGAGAAGGAGATGGGGGCGCGATTCGGGGATGAGAAAAATCCGCTCCTGGTTTCGGTGCGCTCCGGCGCCCGTGCATCGATGCCGGGGATGATGGACACCGTGCTCAACCTGGGGCTGAACGATCGCACGGTCCAGGCCCTCGCCCGCCAGACGGGGAACGAGCGCTTCGCCTACGACTGTTACCGCCGCTTCGTCCAGATGTTCGGCGATGTGGTCCTCGGCATGAAACCACAGCACAAGGATGATGTGGATCCGTTCGAGGAGATTATCGAGCGGAGGAAGAAGGGAAAGGGGATACACTACGACACCGACCTCTCGGCGGCGGATTTGCGGCAGCTCGTTGCGGAGTTCAAGGGCGCGATCAAAACCACAACCGGCCGCGCATTCCCCGAGGATCCCCACACGCAGCTCTGGGCCGCCGTAGGGGCGGTCTTCGGTTCCTGGAACAACGCGCGCGCCATCTCCTACCGCCAGATTAACAAGATCCCCGACCATTGGGGCACCGCGGTGAATGTCCAGGCCATGGTTTTCGGCAATATGGGAAACGACTGCGGCACAGGGGTCGCATTCACGCGTGACGCCGCCACGGGCGAGAAGCGATTCTACGGCGAGTACCTGATCAATGCGCAGGGGGAGGATGTGGTCGCGGGGATACGGACACCGAAACCGATCGAGAAGCTCGCGGGGGAGATGCCCGTGATCTACCGGCAGCTCGAGGGGATATACACACGGCTCGAGCGGCACTATCGCGACATGCAGGACATGGAGTTTACCATCCAGAAGGGGAAGCTCTGGCTCCTCCAGACACGCTCCGGGAAGCGGACCGGCTTCGCCGCGATACGCATCGCGGTGGACATGGTCGAGGAAAGGCTCATCAGGAAGGACGAGGCGCTGCTGCGCATCGACCCGATGCAGCTCAACCAGTTCCTGCGCCCCGTCTTCGACGTCGCCGAGAAGAGGAAGGCCGTCGCCGGGGGCCGTCTCCTGGCGAAGGGCCTGAACGCGGGCCCGGGCGCGGCTGCGGGGAAAGTGGTGTTCAACGCGGCGGACGCCGAGGAGTGGGCCGGGCGCGGAGAGAAGGTGATCCTCGTTCGGATCGAGACTTCCCCCGAGGATATCAGGGGGATGTCCGCGGCCGAGGGTATTCTCACGGCCCGCGGCGGGATGACCTCCCACGCGGCGCTCGTCGCCCGGCAGATGGGGAAGGTCTGCGTCGCCGGGTGCGGGGCGCTGGAGATCGATTACCGGACACGCGAGATGCGGGTGAAGGGCTCCGTGATCAGGGAGGGCGGGGCGATTTCGATCGACGGCTCGACTGGAGAGGTGATCGCGGGCGAGATCAAGACGTTCCCCTCCGAGGTCCTGCGGGTCGTCATCTATAAGACGATGAAGCCGCGGGAGTCGTCGATCTACCGCTACTATTCCACTGTCATGGCAT
>JAPLCY010000192.1 GCA_026391995.1 Candidatus Auribacterota bacterium | reverse complement strand
GATTTGCCTCACGAAAATGCGGCAAGAGCCCAAATGTGCCCTCTCATAACTGACCCGTTACAAACATACATTATCTCATAAATATATTCCGGAGGGGCGCGGGATTTTACCGGCGGGGATGGTTATCGGGATCTGGGGATGGCTGATGTGCCGAGTGGCACAGCATGGCAACAATTAAGGCCATGATGAGATTGATGTGCATGAACGAGCTTCCGGCGAAGCGGCCGGTCCAGCTGCAGTCAACGAGAGAGAAGAGGAGATAGGCGACACACGCGGCCGCGAGGCCGAGGGTGCCGGGATCATTGGTGATCGCGCGGCGGGCGATCCGCCGGAGCCGGATGAGTCCCCACACCAGCGCGGCGATCGCGGCGAACCCCGCCTCCGCGCCCGCCTGCAAAAAAAGATTGTGCGCGTGCTCGAGGTAACGGTAGTGGGCCTTTTCCTGCCGCGATGACGCCAGTCCCGGCGCGGCGATCCTCAGACGGGCGGCGGTTCTGAACTGTCCCGGCCCGACGCCGGTGAGCGGATAGTCCCGCAGCATGCGCAACGACTCCTTCCATACGGTTACCCGTTTCGAGGCGTTCACGTCGAAGGTGTGTCCGGTGTAGGCAAAGCGCTGCACAACCCGTTTATTCGGAAGCGCGAGGAGGAGGAGGAGCAGTGCGGCCAGGATGAGGGCGACCCATTTCCAGGATCGCCGGCACGCGAACATCACCGCCATCCCGGCGATCCCCAGCCAGCTGCCCCTGGAGTAGCTGTACACGGCACAGAGGAAGATGAGGAAGAGGCCCGCCGTCACGGACGCCGAGCGCAGGAGGGCACACCGCTCCCCTGTCAGCAGCATCGTGCCTGAGGCGAGGGCGAGGGCCATGAAGAGCCCGAGGGCGTTCTTCCCGTCCCAGAGCGGATAGCCCTGATCCACGATGGATTGTAAACCCCGCCGGGAGTGATAGGCGAGGTCAACGGCCGCGACGAGGACCGCCGTCCAGAACAGGACGGCGACGATCCGCCGTGCGGGCATCCCCGCCCGGAACAGCGTCAGGCTCATCAGGAAAAAACCCGCGTAAAGGAGGAGCTCGATCAGGGCCTCGAAGCGATCTGAGAACATTCCGAACGGCGACGCGGCGAGCGAGACGATATGCGCCGCGACGAAGAGGATGAGCGGGCCATCGAGACCGGATCGAGACACCCACCGCGTCGCGCAGATGAGGGAAAGGAGCCACACCCCCACAAGGGCCAGCACCAGGTTCTGGGCGCTGGTGATGCTCACCCTCCCCAGCGGCGTGGCGAACTTCAGGCAGGAGGGCCTGAGGCAGATGAGGATGAGCGTCGGATAGAAGAGCCACCGCACCAGGCGGTCGAGAACGGCGGCTATGCGCGTGCGGATTCCCATGGCGTCACTCCCACAGGCTCAGAAGGAACTTCAGCATGTCGCGGGTGATGAACGTTGCATATGATCGCGTCACCTCATCGCGTTGTGCCGCACGCGACCAGCGCGAGGGGCGAAGGCGGCATCCGGCTGATTTGAGAGCGGCGCTCGCGGCATCCGCGCAGATTCCGAGCGCGAAGAGGGGCCTGAAGGCGAGTTCGAAGAGGGCGCTTGTGAGCGGCGGTTCGTGAATCCTGAAATACTTCAACATGCTCTCCGCATTCACGCCGATGATCCTCACGCGGTTCTGCCGCCTGCTGCGCCCGCCATAGTGGGTGATCGTGGCGCCGGGAAAGAGGTATATCCGCCGCCCCGCGTCCCGGATTCTGCGACAAAGATCGACCTCTTCGTAGAAGATGAAGAAGCGCTCGTCGAGGAGGCCCACCTGCTCCAGCACGCTGCGCCTGAGAAGAAGCGCCGCACCGGACGGCTGGTCAACCTCCGTCGTTTCGCGGAATATCACGCCGCGCATCCTCCCTGCGTCGTAGCTTTTTCTGAAGAAGCCGAGCCGGCCCATGATGGTTCTTGCCCCGAGGGCGTAGCCGAACGTCGGAAATCGGCGCGCCGCGTGCTGCGGGCTTCCATCCTCGTTGAGTAGCAGCGGTCCGCACGCGCCGGCGTCTGGTCGATCATCCATAAATCGCACGAGCTTCTCGAGGGCGTGGGGGTGCACGCGCGTGTCGGGATTCAGGAGTATGGCGTAGCGTCCAGCCGCGAGGCGCAGTGCCTGGTTATTCGCGGCGGCGAATCCACGGTTCTCCGGGTTTGCGATCAGCTGCACCTGAGGGAAGCGCTCCCGCACGAATGCCGCGGAACCGTCAGTGGAGCCGTTGTCCACAACGAACGCTTCATACGCGATCGGGCCCGCGCCTTCGGAGAGCGAGGAGAGGCACGCCTCCAGATAGGGGCGCGAGTTCCAGCTCACCACGATGATCGAGAGATCGGTCATGCCGTGTTTCCCGCCTGCCTGAGCCCGTGAAGTATCCTCAGGAAGTAGGGGGACTGGTGTTT
>JAPLCY010000203.1 GCA_026391995.1 Candidatus Auribacterota bacterium | reverse complement strand
GCCCGCGGATATCATCCAATCCGGGGATCTCCCGGTAGTAATACCTATTTTCCACGCAGAGCGACACCCCCGCATCGCGCGCGGCGGGGCAAAGCTCCTCCAGGCTCCTGACGACCCGGTCGATGAACGGTTGCGCGTGCCTCGAGCGCTCCTCCCGCATCCGGTCCTTCATCACCGCATAGCGTCGTTCGCCCTGTTTGCCTCGCCGGTAAAGCTCTATGAGCTCGCGCGTCCGGCAGGGGACCTCGACGCGCCCGAGATGCAGAATAAGCGCCTTGACCCCGAGCGAGGCCGCGGTCGCGATTGAGCGTCGTGTCGCCTCGACCGCCATGCGCCGCTCTGTTTCGTCACTCGAGGAAAGCAGGAAGGCTTCAGAACGACTGCGCCCGGCAGCCACCTTCTCGGGACACGGGCAGAAGTTGTGGACGCTCACCACCCGCACCGAGGATTCACGGCAGCACGCGACGATCCCGGCTAAATCCGCGGCCGTATGGCTGTAGCTCAGCTCAAGAGCGGCCACGCCGCACTCCCGCACGGCGGCGAGGAGCCCCCGCGGCGTGAAGCGGCCGTCCGCATTCCACGATGTTGACAGCGCCAGCATGGGTACACAGGGCACGTCGCCTGATCAGCGCCGCAGCGCTTCCTGTGCCTTCCGGCGGCGCTTCTGACTGGGCTTTTCGTAATGTCGGTGTTTCCTGATCTGCTTCATGATGCCCTCCTTGTCGATTTTCTTCTTGAGCCTCCGAAGGGCTTTTTCCACCGACTCGTTCGGTCTTAGAATCACCTTTGGCAAATGAGATCCCCTCCTTACTGTGTGCTCAGGTTAAAGCGCACCGGCCAGCTGAATGTGAGCCGTGCACATGGTACATCATCCGGGAAGACGGGGAAGTGTCCTGCGGCCTGTCTGAGCGCTGAGGCCAGCTCTTTACCAAATCCCCCGTCAATGCCCGGAATATCGAACGAATCGAGCGTCCCGTCGGAACGGATGCAGAAGCGCACGTGCACACGCGCTTCCCGCCCCCGCGCGAGGGCCGCGCGCGGGTAGACAACGGCGGCCTCCCGATCGAGCACCTCTTCAATCCTTCGCCGGTAACGATCGACTGCTTCCGCGAGCGACTGCGAGTTCAACGGATCAAGGGGCTTTAACCCCTCCTTGAGAATATCGTTGAGGGTCTCTCCGCTCCCCCCGCGCACAGGCCGCGGGACAGCGTGACGCTCCGTCACGCCCTCGGCGGTGCGGTGACTCATATCCAATTCCGTTGTTCGCGGCGATCCCCTCTCTCCCGATATCGTCTGCCTGAGTTGGGAGAGCCCGTTGCCCCGCGCATCGAGATAGATTACCTCCATTTCGCCCACGGGCATTACACCCGGCGACCCCGCGAGGAACGACGGCGCATATCCGATCAGCATCAGATGCGCCCCCCCGGAGAGCACCAGGCACACGGCAAGCATTCTATCCATGAACTCTTCACCCCGGCCAGTGGGGATATTGTATGAAAAAGCATTCAACTGTGACAAGCGTAATCGGCTTGATCAAGTACTGGGTCACTTATGGGGGGTGAAAGCACCCACCGTAAGTGACCCCTTACTTGATCGAATCGGTTTTGTCCAGGGCGCGGATTTAAGAGCAGTACGTATAAAATCCGCGGAAATCTGCGTAATCCGCGGTTAAAACTTGGAATAAACCACTGGAAACACAGAGGGCACTGAGATCTGTAATTCCGGGGGCCTTCAGAACCCGTGCGATCGCAAATACTCCTCGCTTATTCCGCCCGGCGCCTGAGCCCCGAGATGCTTGCCGAGTATGTCAAGTTCGAGATTCACGCGCACGCCCGGCTGCGCCAGCCGCAACGTGGTTGCCTGGAGCGTGAGTGGTATGAGATGGATGAGGAAAGAATCGGCGCGCACCCCCGCGATCGTCAGGCTCACCCCATCCACGGCGATAGAGCCGCGGGGGACCACTCCGCGCCGTATCTCTTCCGGGGCGGTCAGTTCCATGACCACGTCGTCCCCCCGGCGGACGCAGCTCCGGACATGCCCCACCCCGTCGACATGACCGAGCACAAAATGACCGCCGACCCGGTCGCCGGCACGGAGGGCCCGTTCGAGATTGACCACGGTCCCCGGCCGAAGCATGCTGACGGTGGTACATTCCCATGTGCGCTGTAGAACATCCGCCGAGAAACGGTGCCGGCCCGGTATGCATTCCACCACGCTCAGACAGATGCCGTTCACGGCGATGCTGTCGCCGCGCCCGCACTCGCGGGTCACGATATCCGCCTTGATGAGAAGGCGATG
>JAPLCY010000253.1 GCA_026391995.1 Candidatus Auribacterota bacterium | reverse complement strand
CATCCGGCCATTCCCGTATCGCATTCACATACGGCATAACCGATACGTCGAACACATAATCGTCGATATCATAGACCGCGGGAATGCCCGTCTCCCGGGCCCTCTCGATGAGCGCACGGTACTCTTCCGAATAAGGGCATCGGTGGCTATAGATGACCGCGTAGTCGCGGAGCCGTTCAAGCAGGCAACGGTTCGCTCCGAAAAGGTCGCTGAAATTGCTGTGCGCACACTCCCAGCCGAGCAGCATGAGCTCCTCTCGCAGGTTGCCGACACGGTAGGCGTCCGCCGCCGTGCCGGGGCACCCACTGATGATAAGCGCCTTCATTGTCCGCCGCCCCCGTGCTGAGCAAGGACCCGCTGCCACTCGCTGAGGAATCGATCGTAACTGAACAGATCCATGGCGCGCTCCCGTCCCCTCATCCCGACAAGGCGCGCATCGAGATCACCGACCACCAGGCGCTCGAGGCAGCTCCTGAGCTCGTCTTCGTCGTCGCTCATAAAACCGTTGACCCCATGCCTGATGAAACGCTCAAGGTCATCCGACCTGACGGACACCACCGCAAGCCCGCACAGCATAGCCTCCAGCAGGGGGAACTCCATCGCGGCATCCCTTCCCGGGTTGAAGTATATGCCATATCTCCCAAGCGCAACGATGTATCTCCAGTACGCCCGCATTCCTGCCGCCCCCGCATCTGCGGCCGGTATTTTCCCCGCACCCCCGTATTGTAGCTCATACTGTTTCAACCATACAGCGGGGAGATGGCGAGTGATACGCGAATGCATACGGCGGTCGTCGTCGCGGTATTTGCCCGTGTCAACCGTCGCTATTCTCGTGCAGCCCGCCGTAGGGCGGTAATGCTGGGGGTCAAGACCTGGCCATATCACCTTGCTCCGCCTGAAGCGCAGATTTTTTTGCGCCTCGAACGAGGAAAGGACCACGAGGCGGTCACCGATGAGGTTGATGAGCTCGGACGTATCCATGCCCGGGCGTGGGCTCCCGCGATAGAGGCATACCGCCGGAACCCCGGACTGATCAAGGAGGCGCCGGCACAGCGCGGCCTTGCCGGCATGAGGGCTGCCGGACGAGCCGCCGGTCCCGAGCAGGTACTCGTCAAAAGGAACGACAACAAGGTCAATATCATCACGCTGTGTCTCTTCCACCCCCCCGAGCCTGATATTGAGCGGGAGGGGGCGCTTCATAAAATCCCAGCCGCCACACGGCCCCGCTTTGTCCGTGATGAAAATATAATCGTGCGCGAGCCTCGCGAGCTCATATTGATACTCGGCATCGAATGGCGTGCTGAGTATCTTCAGCCGCTTCCGGACAGCGACCGGGTGGCGGTCCGGGAACACGCCGGCGAGGAGTTCATCGCATCTCCGGGAATCCACCCCCTCTCCGAACCCCCGCTCCTCCATCCACTCCCGGATCCTGCCGTACGTCCGGGCGGTCCAGGCCCTCGCGACCCGCTTCAGGTCGGGATGCTTCTCGATGAGCATGAGGAAGTTCTTGAGAGATCGTAGCGGCTGATCGGTGGAGCAGAACACCGGCGGGTGACTGATATGCACCGAAAATGCATCCCGTGCGAATTCGAACCGCACATTCCTCTCGTATAGCCGCATGGCCAGGTCGATATCCTCCCACCCGTAGCCCGAGGTGGGATCGCTCGACTCGTATGAAAACGCGGTATCGAAGCGGGTGCTCAAAAGCAGATGTCTCCTGGCAGAGAAGTTCCTCGGGACGCAGTTGAGAAAGCTGCGCGGTTCATAGGCATCCTGAAGCTGCATATCGCGAAGCACGAGCTCGGGCTCGGCCTCATACCTCCGCACCACCCCCATCGGCTCTGCCCCCTGCGTCTCAAGGTCCATGGGTCCGGATGCGGCGCCTATGGACGGATCTTCATATGCCCGGAGGTGCGCGCGCAGGAACTCCCTGCCGGGGACGCAGTCCGCGTCGAGAATCACCACGATCCCCGCCCTCGCGAGCCCGATCCCGAGGTTCCTCGCCGCGCATTGGCCGCGGTTCTCCTCCTGCGCGGAGAGGACTATCTCCGGATACGGCATCCCCCCTTCTCGCGTGAAGCCGTACTTGCGGTTCCGGTAGAGCCTGTCGGCGTACTCCCGTATGATGAGCGGCGTCCGGTCGGTAGAACCGTCGTCGATACACACAAGCTCGAAGTCGTACGGGAATGTCTGGCGGAGGAATCCTTCTATGAAATAGGGGACCTCTCTCTCCTTGTTATAGGACGTGGTTACAACGCTGATCCGCGGATTGATGGACAGGGAAGGAAAACTGCCCTTGAGAAGCCTGTGGAGTACGCGAGAAATCTTCGTGTCGCACACCCCGGCCCACCGGTGTCTCTCCCTGAAGAGCCGGTACCCCCGCAATGGGACTCTTTCCGGCTGCAGATCGGCGATGAGGCAGGCAATTGTCGGTTTATTCTGTTTCATATTCCGCGACAGTTCTGGGAATCGCTTATAAAAACATGTCGCAAAAACATTGCCTCAACCAGCTAACTCGAATTATTCATTAGACGAATAAAAGAGCAATTTTAGCATCATAGTAAGACTAACCGCGGATTCCGCGCCTGCCTGCCCTGCCTGCCGGCAGGCAGGCGGCACGCAGCTCCTTCTTCAATTTCGGAAACGTCCTGAGCGCCATAATGATCGCCTCCGGGATCTTTTTTACGGGGAGCCCACGCGAGGGGCCGTGGCTACGGGGATTGTGGGTTACCGGAACCTCCGCAATACGAAAGCCGCGGGCCATGACACGAAGGGTAAATTCGAAGTTTATGAGGTGCTTCATGTACCAGTTATCGTCCAGCACATCCCTGATCGCCCCCATCCTCATCAGCCTGAAACCCGAATTGATATCCCTGAAAGAATGACCGAAGTAACGTGATACCATGAAGTTAAATACTCGGCTCATTAGAACCCTGTAGAGCGGATCATGCCGCGCGGTCTTGATGCCAATGACCATATCGGCGTTGTCGATGACCGCCGCAAGCTTCCAGAAATCGTGCGAGTCGTGTTTCCCGCTCGAATCGCTGAAAAATATCAGCTCGTTTCGGCACAGTTTCAGTGCGTCCTTGTAGGCCCTTGTATATCCCTTGCGCGCCGTCCCCTGCACCAGCCGCGTCCCCGGCATCTCCGGTACGATGCGGGCGAGTATCTCCTTGGTGCCGTCCGTGCTTCCGTCCTCGGCGATCACCAGTTCCGAACCGGGGATTTTCGCCACCACCTCGCGGTGAACGCCCCGCACCACATCCTCGATGACCTCCGCCTCGTTGTAGACCAGCAGGAGCGCCGACACCGGCTTCATCTCAAGTCCTCGGCCGTTTTCATGGCGGACCGTATGCACGCGTCCATGTTTAGATATTTCCATTCGGAAAAGCGGCCACAGAGAGTGATCCCCCGGGCATTTATAAAATCATGGATGACGCGAAGATTCCCGCTGTAATGCAGATCGTTCACAACATAGGCGTACTCGCGTCTGGAGACATCCGTCGCGCACACATCGCCCCGCGCGATGAAGCCCTCCTTTTCCAGTCCGGCAATGACATGCTCCACAAGCTCTTCATCCCCCATCTCGCAGGTGCCATCACCCTTATTTACAGTGATCTCGGCGACTGCCAGGGTCTTGCCTTGCGGCACACAGCTATTCCCGAAGTAGTCATAGAAGCATACGCGGTGAAACTTTAGCTCTCTCTGGGGGAAATATACGGCAAACTTATCAGACGGTTTGCCTGATCGAACAGCGATCATCACACATATTAGAGAATTATAGCGAAGTCTCTTTGCCGCCCGCTGAACTTCCTGCGGTACATCCTCTAGCGACCTGAGAAGATCAAAGATAGGGATGGTCGAGACAAGCCTGTTGTAAACCCTCTCCCGTGCGCCATCAGATACAACCAATCTGTCATTGCTTTTCCTCACCTGTCGAACACAGAAATTCCGCTCGACCCGCGCAACCTTGGCCTTGATCGCATGAATGAGAGCTTCTATACCGCCGATCTTCGGGTAATAAAAATACAGCTGATGCGTGTACCCCTCAGTCTCGATGCCCAGGGCCGATTTGAGTACATCCTCCAGGGGCGGCTCAGGGATGCGCCCCCTCACCCACTCCAGGCCCATTTTATCGGTTTCGATATTCCATATTTTCTCGCTATAGGGGATGATGTAGCGCTCCGCTATTCCCTTCCCGAAGCGGTAATAGCACCACTCTTTAAAATTCTTTGGCTCGGGGTAATTACGGGTAAGGAAGTGGTGAAGGCACTCATAAATATCTTCTTTCGGAAGGGCGGCAAGGTCGTTTTCGAAGGGATACTTCACAAACCTCCCCTTGAACCATATCCTGTTGTTCCGGCGGTAGCGCACCTTGTTCTCGCCGAGTATATCCTCCATAAACTTGAGAACCTCTCCATCCCTGGAGAAGATGATATGCCCCCCGTAGTCGTAAGAATAGCCGTCCTTCACAACGGTGCGGCAGAGGCCGCCGCACACATCGTCCTTTTCCAAAACCTCAGCATCCTCACCGAGAAAATAGGCAAGGCTGAGGCCCGTGAGCCCGCCGCCGAGTATTCCGATTTTCATAACCCGTTACAGAGAATCAGGCGATACAGACAACCTTCCCAATCGCCAGCTCCTCATTCATTGAGGGCATCACCACTGAAAGTTTCATACTCTTATCCCCGAGCCTCTTTCCCGAGCCTCATTTTGAGATAAGTTGTCACAAGATGATCTAAAATCATGTGGACATCCTCGACCGGGCCGTACTCGCCTTTCGGCGTTTCGACATGGATGCATAAATGTGCGGTCTCCTTGAGCCTGCCGCCGGAGAAGCCGGTGAGCCCGATGGTGATTGCCCCTTTCGCATTCGCGTATTCGATTGCCTTCACCACGTTGGGGGAGTTGCCGCTCGCGGAGATGCCCACCACCACGTCGCCCTTGTTCAACAGGGCTTCAAGCTGCGCGATGAAGATCCGATCATAGCCGTCGTCGTTGGCGAGGGCGGTGATGAGGGACACGTTGTCGGCGAGGCTGAGCGCCTTATACTGCGCCTTCCCTTTCACCCGCGCCCCTTTGCCGAGATCGTTCGCGAAATGAGAGGCGGTCGCCGCGCTCCCGCCGTTCCCCATGAAAAAAATCTTATTTCCGGCCCTGCGCGCATCTTCGAAAATCTCCGCCATGCGGCCGATTGCGGTACAATCCATTTGATCGAACAACGCGGACAGGCGGGAAAAATATCGCCGGGCTTGAGGCGTTCAAAATATGAAGCCGGCCGGTAGATCTGGTCTTCGGGCGTCATGCCCCCATCGGTTTCCGTTTGCATCGGCCCCATCAAAGCGGGGAAAGGGCCAGCCGGTCAATCTCCGCGT
>JAPLCY010000155.1 GCA_026391995.1 Candidatus Auribacterota bacterium | reverse complement strand
ATTACGATGCGGCCACTATACCCTTCTCGGGCCTCACGCCGGGGCGCTACTGGGTGTACGGAGCACTGCTGAACAAGAAGGGCGCGCCGCTCGGGCCGATCGCCGAAAGGATCCTCACCATCAAGTAGCGCGCGCAGCCTTTTTTCTGTACCGAAACTCGTGCTGCCTCGTGGAGTTTGCACACCCCCCACCCTTCCTCTGCCAAAGGCGCCTGCCTGCAGGCAGGGACAAGCCTCAAGCTCGCTCGCCTATGGCGAGGGGGGAGGAAATTTGATTGAGGCCCGCCTGTAACTGAGGCCGGGGGACCCCGGCTTTGCCCCCCGTAACTGACCCATTACTTGCCCTCCGGCTTTGTTCTTGTCCGGCGTCTCCCTTCCTGCTATAGTAACCCTCTTGCGCGCGATCTTTCCTGATAGTTGGAGCGCCGCGCTGGACAAAAGACCTCTCAGATTTGAACAACTGAAAGGACACGCATCATGAAAGGAATCCCTGTCGATAAGGTACGCACGTTTGCGGTTGTCGGGCACGGCTGCTGCGGCAAGTCGAGCCTCGTGGACGCGATGATGTTCCTGGCCGGCGCGAACGACCGGCACGGGCGTGTGGACAACGGCTCTTCGATCGCTGACACGAGCGATGAGGAGCGGCAGCGCAAGATCAGCATACAATCCCATCCGCTGCGCTGCATCTGGAAGGATCACAGCCTTTTCATAATCGACACCCCCGGGTACACCGATTTCATCGGGGAGGTCGCGAGCAGCCTCCGCGTTGCCGACGCTGCCGTGGTCGTGGTGGATGCCGCCGCGGGCGTGGACGTCGGGACGATACGCGCGTGGAAGCTCGCGGACCACCGGAAGCTCCCGCGGATGGTGGTCATCAACAGGCTTGACAAGGAGAACACCGACTACCGGAAATGCCTGGAGTCGGTAAGGACGAGCTTCGGCGAGAAGTGTGTGCCGGTGACGCTGCCGCTCGGGAAGCAGGCGGGCCTGAGCGGCGTGGCGGACGTCCTCTCCGGCGCCGGCATGGACAAGCTCGACCCCGACATCAAGGAAATCGGCGAGGGATTGAAGGAAAAGCTTATCGAGAGCGCCGCAGAGACGGATGACGCCCTCCTCGAGAAGTACCTCGAGGGCGGCGCGATCAGCGCAGAGGAGGCCGCCCGCGCCATCCGCAGCGCGGTGAATGGAGGCTCGCTCATCCCCGTCTTCTGCGTCTCGGCGGAGAAAGAGACGGGCGTCAGGGAGCTGCTCGACGGCATCTGCGCGCTCCTGCCTTCGCCGGAGGATCGCGGCGAGGTGAAGGCGAAGAGCGGCGCCGTGCAGCCCAGGAAGGAAGCGCCGTTCAGCGCTTTTGTCTTCAAGAGCATCACCGACCCGTTCGTCGGGCAGCTGACCTATTTCCGGGTGTGCTCGGGGACGCTCCCGGCCAACAGCTCCTTTGCAAACGCCAGCAACCGGAAAAGCGAGCGCATCGGTCATCTCTACCTGATCAAGGGGAAGGAGCAGATCTCCATCGAGGAGGCGGGCCCCGGCGACATCGTCGCGGTGGCGAAGCTCAAGAACACCGAGGCGGGCCACAGCATGTGCGCGGAGGGGAAGGACGTCGAGTTCGAGCCGCTCTGGGTACCAAAGCCGGTCATCTCATTCGCGGTCTATCCGAAGAAACGCGGCGACGAGGAGAAGATCTCCACCGGCCTGCACCGCATCACGCAGGATGACCCGACGCTCAGGGCCATCCGCAACAGCGAAACCAGGGAGTTCATCCTCTCGGGGATGGGCGACCTGCACATCGAGACCGCCGTGCAGAAGCTCAAGAACAAGTTCAGTGTCGAGGTGGAC
>JAPLCY010000295.1 GCA_026391995.1 Candidatus Auribacterota bacterium | reverse complement strand
AGGGTGTGCAAGGAGAGCGGCTGGGTCGAGATCCTTGGCGCGGGGATGGTGCACCCCGCGGTGTTCAAGGCGGTCGGCTATGACCCCGAGCGCTACACCGGCTACGCGTTCGGCATGGGAGTGGAGCGCATCGCCATGCTGAAATACCGGATCGACGACATACGGCTTTTCTTTGAAAACGACGTGAGATTCCTGGAGCAATTCAAATAGCGCACTATGAAAATTCCATTCAACTGGCTCAGTGAGTATGTCTCAATCGGACTCCCTCCCGGGGAGCTGGCGGAACGGCTGACCGCCAGCGGTCTCGAGGTCGAGGCGATCACACCCGTCTCGCCCTCGTTCAGCGGCGTGGTGACAGGCCGGATTCTCGCGGTCGAGCCGCATCCGAACGCGGACCGTCTCTCCCTCTGCCGGGTTGACAACGGCGCGCGGGAGATAAAGATAGTCTGCGGCGCGAAGAATATGAAGGCGGGCGATATCGCGCCGTTCGCGCCTGTCGGCGCCCGGCTTGCCGACGGGACGGCGCTGAAGGCCGCGACCCTGCGGGGGATTCCCTCGGAGGGGATGCTCTGCTCTGAGCGCGAGCTCGGCCTCGGCAACGAGGGGGGGGGGATCATGATCCTTGCCCCGGAGCTCACGCCCGGCAGGGACCTCGCCGGGGTGCTCGGCCTGAACGATTGGATCCTTGAGATCAATGTCACGCCGAACCGCCCCGACTGCTTGAGCGTCATCGGTATCGCGAGGGAGGTTGCCGCGATCCTCGGACGCCCCCTCTCCCTTCCGGAGATCGGCGTCCGGGAATCAAAAGTGCGCGCGGGGACGCGCGTCACCGTGCGGGTGGATGACGCTGAACAGTGTCCCCGCTACTGCGCCCGTGTCATGGGCGATGTCGCGGTCGCACCCGCCCCGTTCTGGATGCGGCATCGCCTCTGCCAGGCGGGCGTGCGCGTGGTCAATAATATTGTGGATGCAACCAACTATGTGCTCCTGGAGTACGGACAGCCGCTTCACGCCTTCGACCTGGCGGCGCTCCGCGGAGGGCGCATCGTGGTGCGCGCCGCGGGCGCCGGCGAGCGGATTGTCATGATTGACGGGATTGCGCGCGAACTCGGAGGGGAAACGCTTGTAATTGCCGACAGCGAGCGACCCGTGGCCGTGGCGGGCGTGATGGGCGGCCGTGAGAGCGAAATCGCCGCCGGCACCCGGGAGATCCTGATCGAATCGGCCTTCTTCAGGCCCCAGGCAATCCGCCGGACCGCGGCGCGGCTGGGACTCTTGACGGACTCCTCCTATCGCTTCGAGCGCGGGGTTGACCCGTGCGGGGTGCGGACCGCCCTGGACAGGGCGGCCCAGCTCATCACGCGGATGGGCGCGGGTGAATCCCTGCGAGGGGTGATCGATATCCGTGCGCGCGCGTTTCGTGCGCCGCGGATCATGCTCCGCGCCTCGCGATTGAACGCCCTGCTCGGGACATCTCTCTCGCCGGCAAAAATCAAAAACGATCTCACTCGCCTGCGGATTGAGGTGACCCCGAAGGGCAAGGGGACGCTGGCGGCGGTGCCGCCCTCCTATCGCGTGGACATCAAGGAGGAGATCGATCTCGTCGAGGAGGTCGCGCGCATCGAGGGCTATGATCAAATCCCGACCATTCCTCCCCGCAGCGCTGCCGCGGAGGGGGGCAGCGCCCTGGCATGCGCCCGGGAGGGCGTACGCGTTATCCTTGCCGGGCTTGGTTTCTCCGAGGCGATCTGCCTGAGCTTTGTCGGGGCTGCCGAGATGGACCGGCTCGGATGGCCGTCCGGCGACCCGCTGCGCAGCGCGGTCAGGATACAGAATCCGATGAGCGAGGAGCTCGCGTTCTTGAGGAGCTCCATGCTGCCGCCGCTCATGCGCTCCCTCGCGCTCAATGCGAGTCGCGGCAACGGCGATCTTCGATTGTTCGAGCTGGGCACGGTGTTCACCCCGGCCGCGCCGGTTCCACGGGAGGAGGAGCGGCTTGCCATCGCGGCGACGGGATCGGTGCGGGCGTTGCACTGGAGCGGGGCCCCGGGGACGGCGGACTTCTCCTATCTCAAGGGAGTGGTGGAGACGCTCGCTGCGGAGGCGGGAACCGCCCTCTCGTGTGAGCGCGCCGCGTTGCCCTCGTGCCATCCGGGCCGCTGCGCGATACTCCTGAGGGACGGCACCCGCTGGGGGTGGCTCGGTGAAATCCATCCGCGCGTGGCCGGGGCGTACGGCGTCAAAACGCCGGTCGTTTTCGCCGAGCTCGGGGCGTCCGCTCTGTTCAATGGCCTCCTCAGGGAGCCGCGGTACACCCCGCTGCCTCGA